>DAOVJU010000199.1 GCA_030632095.1 Chlorobiota bacterium | reverse complement strand
TTCTGAAATTTTTTTCTTTTCCAGAAGAATTTTAATTCCATTAGCAACCGACACAGGATTATATAATACTCCGAATGGGTTTATATCAGCTTGAAACTTAAAATACTGAAGTTTAGAGCCTATGTTTTCAGTAAAACATGATCCGATAAAAATCAATTTTGACTGATAATTAATTTTATCAGCCAAAGGATCTATATTAATTATTGTTCTAAATGTTGACACAATATTCTATTTCAAATTGCTTAACCAGTCAATTACGTATTGAAAAACCTGCTCTCTTTCCTTTTCATGGTGCATTTCATGATACAAGCCATCCCAGATTTTCAATGTTGCCACATCCCTGGATTTTTGATAAAAATTTTCTGTTGCTTTGTGCGATGTTATCTGGTCTCCACTACCATGCATCAATAATAATGGAATTTTGAATTCATTCGCTTGTTCTATTGCAATTTCACCATGTTCTGTAACTGATAAATACAAAATGGCAGACATCTTATCATGAACTAACGGATCGTTGATATATTTTTCAACTTCAATTTGATCCCGTGACATAAATTCTGCGGGAAGTTTAGTATTCTGTGTCATTTTTGGAAGTATCTTTTTTACTATATCAGCTATCATAAGTTGCAGTTTTGTTGGTTTGTATACCAGTCTAAGCCAGGGTGATGAAGCAATAACAGCTTTTATTTTTGGTTCCCTTTTTAAACAATAATTAATTACAAGATTTCCCCCTATACTATGTCCATATAAAATTTTATCTTTTTGCGGAAATAGTTTCTCAGTTTCATTAATTAGTAATTCAATATCATTCAGAAAACTGTTATAGTTTGGTATATAACCTTTTTTACCCCCTGATTTTCCATGTCCTCTTAAATCAATGCCTACAACGGAAAATCCATTATTCACAAATCGTTCTGCCCAATGATCAAATCGCGTACTATGATCTCCATGTCCATGAATTATCATAATTACTGCTTTATTTTCAGATTCTGATTGCCATGATTGTCCAAAAAGATTTAGTCCGTCATGGCTTTTCCAGTTATATTCTTTGTGTATCATATAATTAAAGGTTGTAAATTTGTATAAAATAAGAGCTCAGTATATTTGATGGTTTTCAATTTTAAACCGGTCAAAAGGATACTATCTTTAACAGGTATTATAATATTATTAATAAAGTATTGAGCTTATTAGCAGTTTGTTATAAGTCTTGTTAAAGATAGTATCCTTTACACAGCAATTTTTTTTAAAATTAAAAGTAATAAAAATGCAAGAAGTAATGCAAATCAACACGAATAAACACAATGGACTTTATGATATTACAAACGAGATTAGCCAAATAGTTCAAAAAAGCAAGGTTAAAACAGGCGTAGCTAATGTATACGCACAGGGAGCTACGGCTGCTATAATGATACAGGAAAACTGGGATGAATCTGTCCAGAATGATGTTGTGACATTATTGAATAAATTAATTCCAGCCGGAGTTTGGGAGCATGATGCCCAGGATAATAACGGCGATTCACATTTAAAGGCAGGGATTGTTGGTGCAAGCGAAAGTATTCCGATAATAAACGGACAATTAGGTTTATCAACATGGCAAAATATCTTTTTTTGCGAATTTGACGGGCCAAGATCAAACAGAAATATTGTTGTAACTATTATAGCTAATTAGTGTTTGAATATTTATTGTGCATGAATAAATCTCAAATTACAAAAAATAGCGGCTGCAACTATTTGATTTAAATTGAAGTCTATATTATACGGTGCTAATTAATGCTAAGCGAAAAAAGCATAATAAAGGGTTGTGAAAAAAATGACAAAAGGGCCCAGAAGTTGCTATATGAAAAATATGCAGCTACTTTGCTTGGTATTGCCATGCGTTATGCACATAGTAAAGATGAAGCAGAAGATATTTTACAAGATGCTTTTTGCAAGATATTAATGAAAATAAAACAATATAAAGGATCAGGTTCATTTGAAGGTTGGATGAAAAGAATTATAGTAAATACAGCAATTACAAATTATAAGAAAAATTTAAAGCATTATTACCATAGTGATGTAAGTGAGATTTCCGATTCATTTGTAAAACAAGATCAATTTGGTGATCATGAATTTCAAATGAGTGAATTACTTAACGTAATAAACGCGTTGCCCGAAGGTTACAAAATGGTTTTTAACCTTTACGCCATTGAAGGTTACAAACATCGTGAAATTGCTGAAATGCTTGGAATTGAAGAAAGCACATCAAAATCACAATTTTCCCGGGCAAGAAGATTGGTACAAACTGAATTAGAAAAAATAGCGGGAACAAAAAAAATATTCCTGAAAATTGAAAATGAATAATAATACAGATCATATCAGCTATTTGTTCAGGGACTCATTCCAGAATTACAGGATTGAACCATCAAAAGAATTATGGCATGAAATAACACATAGTCTCTCGATAAAACAATTCTTTGAATTTGGCTTAAATACCTTTAATATTTATTATTCTGCTGCTATTCTAATATTATCAATTTCAAGCCTGGGAATATTAAGTAAACTAACAAACCTTAGGCCAGTGTTTAAAGAACAAGCTCAGGTACTTTTTCTTCCTGACACAAATGAAAATGAAACTCCTGATACAAATAAGGCAATTGTGATAAATGAGCAACCAAAAAAGCAGGAACAAGCTGAATTATATTGGAATGGAAAATTATACACCGGAGAGTCAATAGATAAAATTTATGAACAAATTGAATTTGAAAAAAGAACAAAATCTGAAACCCGTCAGGATGATTTGACAAAAAGCAAAAGCAGTTTAAAAACCTTGTTTAAACATAAAAAAGGAAATGAAAAAGCTACAGTACAAAAAGATGTTCCTCCTGAAAAAGAATTAATTGAAAATATTATTACTGAAACATTAAATAATGAATTACCATTTACAGATGATAATCCTGAATTAAAAGCCAAAGAAATTGAACAGAAAAATAAAATACTTGAAAAGCAAGAAACTGAAATTAAAGAACAAATTATTACTAAACATGTGGTTGTATATGACACTGTAAGGGTTGTTGATACGGTTAGATTTATAGATACTGTAAAACGTGAGGTGCTTTTCCCAAAAATCACGAAAGAAAACCTTCATTGGTCAATAGAAGCATTCGCTTCTGCCGCATATACAGGGCATTCGTTTGAACTTAATGGAGCCGGGGGAAACGATTTCCTAAACAAAAAAGAAGAAACATTATATCCTTCAACCTCAACTATGTATGGAATGAATATAAATCTTGGTATTAATAATTTTTTCTTACAGTCTGGTATATCATATGCCCGCCTTGGAGAGCGATTCAAAGATGAATTCAATACAAATTATATAGATTCAAGCTTTGCTTTTGAATATATTGAATCTGGCGGGTACTGGTTATTAGAACCTGTTGATACAGTATTTTTTGAATGGATTGGGCACACAGTGGTTATTTACGATAAAACCTGGGTTCAATTATACGATTCTACTGAAATTACAGTGTATGATACTACTGTAACAAAAACTAACTTTAACGAACAAAACTATTATAATTATATTGAATTGCCCTTGATCTTAGGCTATGAACTTAACCGGGGAAAAATAAGCTATTCAATTAAAACGGGATTAGTAACAGGATTTTTAATGAATACAAGTGGAAAAACAATTGCCAATAACAATGAAATGCAAATTATTGATCTTGATAAAAATGAAATTCCATTTGTTAAACTAAACTATTCGCTAATGTTTGGCCTGGGATTCAACTACAGGATAAATAATAAGTTAAGCATTTTAACCGAAACTTATTATCGCAAAAACCTGAATTCATTGTTTGAACCAAAATATCCGGTAATACAAAAATTAAATACAACAGGTGTTAAAATTGGAATACGATATAATTTTTAAATCCATATGCAACTATTTAATTATGATTGATAGTCTACTAAGAAACAACAAATAAAAAACCCTTAAAAACCAAATATTATGAAAAAGTATCTATTATTAATTCTTACAGTTATTCTTGCCTTTTCGTTAACTAATGTTTACGCTTATGTGTTCACTGTAAGTGGTACAATAACAGTAATTGAAACAGAAGAAACTGTTCCCGGCCATGAAGTTTATATTTATGCACTCGACAGCATGTATTATAATTATTTCATGGCAACAAGAACCAATGAAGAAGGTGAATACCTTTTTGAAATTGAATTAGAAGATGGTGTTTACCTGGATTTTATGTTACAAACCATTAGCAATTGTGATTCTGAATACTATTATCATACACAGGTAAATAGTGAATCTTTAGATACAATTGTAGATTTTGCACTATGTGCCCCTGACGCGAACGAAGATTGTTATGCAATGTTTCATTATGAATATATAAATGAAACCGGCGATCATAATCCTTATTATGTAACAAACATTGTACAATTTCATGATTGTTCGTATGGTGATGTAATGGAATGGACCTGGGATTTTGGAGATGGAACAACAAGCAATGAACAAAACCCTTTGCATGAATTTGATACTGAGAATGACTATTATGAAGTTTCGCTAAGCATATTAACTACCGATTCTTGCTCAGGTATATCTACTGAATATATTTATGTTTCAGATGAATGGTCAGATTGTTATGCTGATTTTTACTATTACTATGCTTTCGACGATTCAAACACATGGGGAAACACCAGGGTATTTAACAACATTCAATTTATTGATATGTCGTATGGGGAGATAGATAACTGGTACTGGAATTTTGGTGATGGAACAATAAGTACTGAGCAAAATCCATTTCACGAATATCCAAATACCGAAGCTATGTATAATGTTAGATTAGATGTTGCTACAGCAGATAGCTGCTTTAGCATGATGGAACAATTGGTTTATATTTTTGCAGATACGGTTATTGATTATGAAGATTGTTATGCTGACTTCTTTTACAGCTATGTATGGGATACAATAGACCCGGCTGGCAATATATATGAAGAAAATATTATCCAGTTCTGGGATTATTCTTATGGTGATGTAATTGAATGGAACTGGGATTTCGGGGACGGAACAATGAGCAATGAACAAAATCCATTACATGTTTATCCTGATGAAGAAGGAATTTATAATGTTACATTATCAATAAACACATCCGATACTTGTTCAAGCACATATTCTGATGTTGTTTATGTTGATTACTGGGATAATGATACAATATGGTATCCGGAGGGATGCCAGGCCATGTTCTTTTATTTTTACGCGGGAGATTCTGTGAATTGGCCGGATGAAGGTGATGTTGACTTTAACAAAGTACAGTTCTATGATTATTCGTATGGTGATGTAATGCAATGGTACTGGGACTTTGGTGATGGCGCAAACAGTTACGAACAGCATCCATACCATGAATACTCCGATATTGATGAAGAATATTGGGTTACTTTAACCATTACAACAAGAGACAGTTGTGTAAGTATTGCTGAAAATCTTGTTTATACAAGTGGCTGGTGGGAAAATGATTCAGTTGATTTTGCATTGACTGTAGATACAATTTATGCCGATCCGGTTTATTCATGTGCTTTTGACTTTGATGCAGGGTTTGATGCAGTATATATTGAATCGTTTGAGATAATTGATGAAAGAAATGTTACCATTAACTGGATATTCTGGCAATCAGAAATAAGTTTTATTTTGCCTGTTAATTATTCTTATATTGAAGAAGGTATGACAGTTGTGAGTTTAACCATTTTCTGTGTTGAGGAAGGTAAAGACGGATTAAGAACTGTAACTGTTACTGATGTAATTAATATTAAATCAGGTAGTTCAGTTTTAAATGGAATGGAAGAAATGGAAGAAAGTTTAACGCTTTATCCAAACCCGGTCTTTGATGAAATAAACATTGAATACATGTTAGAAAAGTCTGCAAATGTTGAATTATCAGTTATTAATACAACAGGACAAGAAGTTTTGTATCGCTTAGTAGAATCTAATATGGGTACAAATAAATTAACAATAAATGCTGATTATTTACCCAAAGGCGTTTACTTGTTAAAAATAAGTGTTGATAATGAGTTTAGCACAGCCCGCAAATTTGTGAAGTAATAATTCACAACCCTTAGAACCGTGAAGGGCAGCCCTCCAGGCTGCCCTTTTTATTGGCTCAATGGATGTTAAATCTTTGTTTATCAATTCCCCTAACCCCGTTAAAAAACAACCACTGAACAGGTTAAACTTATTCAGGAACTTGATCAGGAAGAAAAAAATATGGTCTTTAAAATGGTTGAGACTTTACTAACAAAGAAAAATTTAAAAATTTCTTTAATAAAAATATTGCTGCCCTGTAAAAACAAAAAAAGTCCAAGATAAAACTTAGCGAAGGATCTCATGACCAAAGGGAATAATCTTGAACTAGTTTTTTGTAGACAAACTTGCGCCAGATGGAGTGAAAAACACCCGCGCCATAATAGGTTTACTACTATAATAAAACCTTACATTTCTTTTATTCAAAATGTGTCGAATCAATTATTAAGCGATATTCAGCATGCGTTTCTGACAACTCAATATATTCCCATAATGAATTATCATGGTAATTTATTTCTGATTGAACTGAATCAGATA
>DAOVJU010000345.1 GCA_030632095.1 Chlorobiota bacterium | reverse complement strand
GATTATATTATCTCCTAATTTAACCTCGCCTCCAATATAATTGAATCCAAAATCGTCTTCTTCCAAACCCGTATAAGAAAATTCAGTATATTTTGCATTTGAAATGCTGGCTAGCACATAATTATCATCAGGGTCGAATCTGGTTGCTTTTTGAATATTATTGATATTACTGCTTTCTAAAGGACTTGAATTATGATTATACCGCTTAATTTCATTTATTTTTTGCCAGCCATTTCTTTGATTATTATAAGGTGATGATACAAAATCAAATTCCTCAAAATCGATAAAAGTCCCTTTCTCACTTATATCACCTTTCCATACAAAGGAGCCTCGTTTTCTCCAGATCGGATCATAATTTGAAGCGTCAAAATCCACATATTTTCCCTTAGTTTCATCAAATTCCCTGTATCCCCAATCGCTTTTTAAAGTTTGAGCTTCTGCATTCAGGACTCCTGATATGTTGTCACTGGAATTTAATTTATAGGTATAAGATGCTGCATTTATATTAAGCATGTTTTGGTTGCCATTAAAATAGACTTTTGAATCTAATCCGGCTATATCATTAGCCTGATCTCCCTGATATTTTGCAACTTTATGAGCGGGAACTTTTTCATATCTGATTTTTTTGCCATCAGAAGATTGAATATCAGTAATTAAGGTTTTGCCTGTTTCAAAATCGAAACCATTATTCTCGTAATTTTCATTCCCAAAATTCGTAATTGTTGTTCCCGCCACAGTTTTTTGTGTTATTGATTTTAATATACTCGGATATGTTATTTTACTTGAATTAGTTATCCACCAATCATCTCTATGCTTATTAGCTATTTTATAATCAGTAAAAGTTTCCTGTGTAATACCGAATGTTAATTCATCGTAATCATAATATTCATATTTTGTATAACTGATCAAATCATCCCTGAAATTATATTGTTTCTCAGAAAGCACTCGTCCTATTCCTGCTGTATTATCATGAATAACACTAGTTCTGCATTTTACAGGATTTTCAATTCCTGTCAGATTAAATTCAGGATTTTGGCCAGAAACTTCCTCTACCCTGAATTTGTCACCCATGTTGAATGTTTTTGCATCATAGTTATCAGTTGTTTCCCAAACATCAAATTCATGAACCGATTTTGAAATCAATTCATTGTTATCGTCAAATGATTCTTCTGTTACTGTTTTATACATTACTCCTGTACCTGGCAGCTCATGTGCATAAGGAATAAATCTATTATATCCTATTGATGCATATAAGGTTATACCATCAGAATAGGTAAATTCCTTTCTAATATTTTTAACTTCATCGTTTATTAGTTCATCAGGCATTGAAGTTGTTAAGGACTTTACCCGTAATCCACCTCCGTAATATAGCCTGGGTTCATCAGTGTTAACTCTTACTTTTGCATCATGAAAACCGCCAATAACATTTGCATCTACAGCGTCGTTAGAATAAGCCACAGTAAGCGGGTCAATATTTGCCACATAAGCATCATCGTCCTCAAAATAATTATCATAATGTATATCAATACCTTCTTTATACCATCCATATAATGATAAAATGTCCCCAACCTTTAACCCTCTTAAAGGTGCATTGCTATTATCGCCAGTTAATGTTATTATTATACTATGTTTATCTGTTGATAACTCAAAATTTGCAGGGAATTCAACTCCGGCTAGATTTATTGCAGCTTCCCGGGTATATTGGTCGCTTTCGTATTCAATTTCAATTTCAGCACCCAGGGGAGTTTTAATTTTTTGAAGGCTCCATGTATGAACATCTGGTTTTTCATAATTATCGCGGTTCCCGATAAAATTATCATGCGCTCCCTGGCCTGCATAAAATCCCCAGTTATCTGCATAATGATCCCTGTAAACATCCAGATTATAATATGTAAACTCAAATGAAGGTTGAAGAGGATAAAATTTTTTTCCAAGAATGTTTACACTCTCCAGTGTTAATTTACCCCTGTTGGTAGCGCCCGAATTTGGAGAATATTGACAAAGGTTGTAATCATATTCAAATTCAATTATCTTTAGAACTTTCTCATTGATTTCATTTTCAAGGCCATTAATATCATCTATATCCAGTATATTATCACTTAGATGAATATCGAAATCTATATCGTATGAATTGTCATAATCTACTAATATTGTACTACCATCATTCGCATCATATTCATACTCATATTTCGTATCAACTACCTTCATTGTAATTTTATCAGGTGTAACAAAGTTTGTACCTGCATCTGTTTCAATAGCAACGCTATTATTTTTATTAAACAACAGAATTTTATCAAGCTTTAAATTATAATGATCCTTTTCGTTTACCAGTTCATTAGATCTTAAAATATCAAGCTGGTAATAATATTCTGGGGGATAAGGAGGAGGACAATAATCTACCTCTAATTCATTTATTTTTTCCTGCTCAATAAAATAGTTTTGACCACTACCCTTTGCATCATAACGAAAATTTTTAACAAAATAAGCGATGTGAGTAGGGGTTTCAATATGATTAATATAATACTGTTGCATTATTCCCATTGAATAATGCTCCAGTTCCGTATCTACATCCCTGTAGAAACCGGTATAAGGATATCTGCCAACAACACCATCTGACCATTTTCCATAGTCAAATTTAATCCATGATCCCTGGTCGTTGTCATCAATAATTCCAATTTCATTACCATTATCAATGAAATCAGGCCCGGTTATCCCGGTAAGCAACCAGCTTATTGCATATTTATGATCTCTGTATTGTTTAAAATAACTTTTATAATACTGTGAAAATCCCTTTGAGCTTGCAAATTCATAAAAGACATATACCGGTAATGCAAAATGATAAGTAACGCCATTCTCATCAGTTATACTATAACCACCAATTCCGGTTTCGTCGAAATACTCCCAGTTATCAATGTTGCGTTGTTCCTTAATTTTATGGTATTCCATAATGCCTTTTGTACTCAAATCGGTTAAATTGTTCTGAATATCATAATTTGTATACTTCTGAACATATTTAATACCGCCCTTGCGCTGTTCTGTTTCATTATAATATACAGGTCCTGATGCATCATAAGAAGTAAATAAATTACCTCCATTATAAAACTCGGCATCAAGAACCGGGTTTGTTGATCCTGCCGGGTAGTTTATGTATCCGTTGTTTATGCCGAAATAGTTTGATGGTTCATTATCAAAATAGAAATGAATATTATCAAATGTTTTGGATACTTTATCCCGGTTATAAAAGTTCAGGTTATCAAATCCTTGTCTTGGAATACTAACATGCTCAAATAATTTAGGTGACATGGTACCAACCAAATGAGGTGCTACAACAAAATATTTATCATAAGCAGGGAAAGCAAGCGAATTAGCTTTTTCGTTCATTTCCGGATCTGCATAAGTTGAATGATCAAGGGGATGAGAATATGCATCCAGAGAATATCCATGTTTTACAACACCTCCATTATCTGTGTTGCTATTTCCAAAACTATTGGCATGTAATATTCCAGATCCCCTAACATTTTTTACAATGGTTTTTTCCTGATCATCAAATGTACTTTCAAATTTCGACTGATTCCATGTAGTTGCATCTTCCCAGTCGTCAGGAAACACCATTACAGCTCTTGAAATTGCACCAACATCCAGCGACCAACCAAGGCCAACCCAGGATGCCTCTTGCTCAATTTTTATACCTGCCTGGTAATTTAGAGTTATAGGAAAACTTCCATCTATAGTGTGAACATTTAATAAAGGTATTGAAAACGAAAAGTCTCCGTCTACCTTATTTACTATTGCCAAGCCATTGGTAACATTAAGTTCCTGGCTATAAGCTGAATATGTACCCAATAATGCAATAAAAACGACTATTTGCCTTTTTAATCTATTGCTTTTTATAATATTCTTCATGATATTTATAATTTTTAATTTGTATTCTTTTTTCTTCTTTCTTTTAATTCGTGCACTTTTAGTTTAAAACATTTTCCATTCTTTTGTTATATAGCGCACTGATTACAACTTAGCATAGCGTTCTCATGAGCGATAGCGAGTAAATCCGCGCGAGTGTAAGAGAAATTATTTTACCAACTAAATCCTATTCCAAAAGACATCGTAAATGGTGGCGCATCCTTATCTTTATACAACAGATCTTCGAACTCTTTTGTGATTGACAATATTTTCATCATTCCAAATTGAAAATGAAGCCCGAAATCAGTCTCTTTATTAAACACCCATCTGATTCCGTATTCAATGCCTGCAGCGCTAATTAATCCGAATCCACCATCCTTAAAACTTAAGTTGATAAAAGAACTATTTTTCAGCGGATTAGTATGTATTTTTAAACCTGCAGTATATCCTGAAAAACCGCCTCCAAAATGTATCCCGAAATAATCATGTAATCTTACTTCATAATCTATTCCGATGAGTGTGTATCCCCCAATTTGATATCCAATTGCTACTATATTTTTGTTTTCCTTTTCGACAATTTCATGATATTTTTGCCCAAATAAAAATTGTGAAAAAAATACTATTAAAAAAATCAGTGCTATTTGTTTCTTCATTTTATTTTTAAAGCTGTTTTTTTCTTTTTTAATTTCTTATTATTATATTAATTGAGCACGGATTACAAATCCGCGCTAGATGATGAGTGGATTT
>DAOVJU010000025.1 GCA_030632095.1 Chlorobiota bacterium | reverse complement strand
ATATCGACTCAGATATCAGTTTATTTACTTCTTCTACTAAAACAGCCTTACCATACATTTTCTTTATCATACCAACTGGCACTTTTCCTGGCCTAAAACCCGGAACATTAGCTTTACGGCGATAATCTTTTAAAACATTTTCAACCCGTTCTTCATAATCTGTTTGCTCAACCTTTATTTTTAAGATTGTATTTAATTCATCTATTCTTTCCTGAGTTACATTCATTTGATAAATAATTAAAAAATAATTTTCTAATTTGAAAAAACCGCCAAAACTAAAGATTTAAACATTAGCAAAGGCGGTTTTTAGTTATTATTAAATTTCATTTTAGTGCGGATGAAGGGACTCGAACCCCCACGCCTTGCGGCACTAGATCCTAAGTCTAGCTCGGCTACCAATTACGACACATCCGCAATTATTTTGGGAACGCAAATATAGTACTTTTATATAAAATTAATATTTTAATTCGGAAAATATTTTAACATGTATCCTGCCTGCTTTCAAAAAAAAGAATATAAATTAATGTGTAAGCTATAGGTGAATATTAAAATTTTTGTATATTGTAATCTGTTTTTAAAATTTTTAATTTATTTATTTCATTTTGTATTATGGATGCTATTAACATTGAAGGATCAAGTCATACACCTAAAGTGATACTTGATAAAGACAAAGGCATATTTGAAATTTCAGGACAATCTTTGCCTGAGAATGTTGCAGCTTTTTTTGCCCCGATTTTTGAATGGCTGGATGCCTATATGGAAGATCCAAATGAAGAATCAGTTGTAAGTTTTACTATGGAATATTTTAATACGGCTTCATCGAAAATGATTTATGAAGTTCTGAATAAGTTTGATGAACTACACAACTCAGGAAAGAAAGTAAAAATAATATGGAAATTTGATGAAGAAGACGAAGATATGGAAGAAGCGGGTGAAGAATATGCCGACATGATTGATGTTCCCGTAGAACTGGTCAGTTATACTGTTGATTAATATTTTATTTAATTAAAATAATTAAATCTTCCATATTTAAATGGAAGATTTTTTTTTGTATACACTTTCTAAATTACTAATAAAGAGCTATTTACTTATGTTTTTTAAAAATGCATATTTCATATTCATAATAAGCTCTATTTTCATCTTTAGCTGTTATCAACAAAAAAAAGAGCCCGAATCAATAAAAAAGGAAGAAAATATCCTGGTGAAAAAACCTGAAGTAAAACTCGTAAAAAAAGTAGTTGAAAAAAACCCTGTAAAAAAAGATATAAGGGTAACAAATAAAAATGTACGGTCGTTTCTTACAAAATATGCTTCTGAAAATCATGAAACCCTGGTTTTAATAACTACTGATCTTGGGGAAATGAAAGTTCGCCTTTACAAAAAAACATTACTACACAGAGCTAATTTTATAAGACTTGTAAAATCTGGTTTTTACGATAACACCCTGTTTTACAGGGTGGTGGGTGGTTTTGTAATTCAAGGTGGGGATTCTGATGATGAAGAACGATTAAAAAAGAAGGAAAAAGCAGGTAGTTATGAAATACCAGCAGAATTTGATTCAAGATATTTTCATAAGAAGGGAGCAATAGCAATGACACGCGATTATAAAGATAATCCTGCAAAAAAATCTGCACCATTTGATTTTTATATTGTACAGGGTGAAATATATAGCCAGCTTCAGCTTGACGCAATGGAGAAAGAGTATAATATTAAAATTGATCAGACTAAAAGAGAGGTTTATACAACGCTGGGCGGGGCGCCTCATTTAGATGGGGAGCATACTGTTTTTGGAGAAGTAATTGAAGGATTTGAAACCATTAATAAAATATCTTCAGTAGAAACAGACCGTTCTGACTGGCCGGTAAAAGATGTATTTATCAGGAAAATTGAAATACTAAAATAGGCATCTTTTAACAAATTCAACGAAAAAAAACCACTCACATGAGTGGCTTTTAATGTCTTAGTAAGTTCTAATTGCACATATTTTTAATGCGGGTTTTAGAGTAAAATGAAAGTAAACAAATAATAAATAATGTACAACGGCACAACACATCAGGTATAGTAAATTGCAATTATAATTGTTCATTTAATTAAAAATAATGCCTATTGTTAATTTAAACCGGTTAAGGTAATGCTCTTCCAATACTTCAACATTATAGCTCCAGTCCTGGTATTTTGCTGACAGATATTGAAAGCGATAGCCAATACTCAATGTATATCCTAAATTTTCTTTTGTGTAATTTCTGATTCCAATTTCAATGCCATACATGTGCCCGCTTTTTATTTCGTTTTGAGAATAGTAATAATCCCAGTATCTTGGTTTCTCTTCATCTTTTTCCGTTTGAAATGAATACCCACCAAAAGCTCCTATAAATGGACTGAACGATGATTCTCGCATATGATATTTAAAATCGAAAAAAACAGGAAAAAACAATTGTTGATAAATCACATCCACACCTATGCCAATTCCTGTTTGTAAGTGGTTATTTATCTGGTATCCGTTAATCATATTAAAAGTAAAATTAACAAGTGGATTATTATAATTGTTTTCGCCTATTAAAACGCCAAATGAAGTATTATTAAAATATCCGCCTTTAATAGCAAAAGGCTGTGATATGTCTGCATTTACATTTTTAATATCTTGTGCTGGAAATTTATAAATTTTACTATTTGTTGTTTCAATAATCACATAATCCTCAATAAAATATTCAACTATCGTTCCTCTTATTATTGATCCATCAATTAAATATACTACATCTGTTTTATTGTTTTGCGAAAAAGACAATAATGATAAGACACATAAAGTAACCGTGATTATTAATTTAACATTCATAGGTATACTATTTTAAAATCTGCTATATCTTTACTCACCTGCATTTATTACGCTTAATTCAACAATATTGCCAAGATCTGTATAATCATACTGGTAAATACCATCGGCCCCGACCATTATTAATACATTATTATATGCAATAACATCGTAGGTGTTAATATTCTGAAAATGGCTGATCATATTGGCTGTAATAGAATATGAATTGCTGATATCGAATACTTTTAAGCCATCATTACCATCACACAGGAATAATGTATTATTATCAATAGCTAATCCTTTAGGATTTGTCATAGGATAGGATTTAATCAGGAATGGGTTGCTCAGGTTTTGTATATCCACTACATCCAGTTGATCAACATTTCCCCAGCATTGATTACCTGATGACATGGTTACATATGCTTTTTCTTCATAAACAACTACCGGATCACAACTTGTGATATGTTCATAGGTTGAAATTAATGAAGGTGAAGAAGGTGTACTTAAACTGTAAATCATCATTCCTGTAGTTGTTCCGATAAATAAATGATCATTGGCGGGAAATAAAGTTTCTGCAGCCCTGTCTATTGAAATATTTGTTTGATATTCCGGATCAGAAGCATTTGAAATGTCATACACAGTAAGCTGAAAATCCTGTAATGTGTATAAGTTGTTGTTATAGATGGTAAATCTTGCCATTGAACCACCTATGCCAGAGGTAGAACTGGTTATACCTCCTGAATTTTGACTGTAATCAATACCTGCGTCTTTCATAGACCCGAAGAACCCTCTGTGATAATTGTAGTTTTCTTCTTCTTCGATAATAACTTTTTGTTCCCAGCCTATAACAATTCCTTTTTCAGGAAAATATTCGGCAATTGGCAAATTATCATCAAAACCACTCAGAGTTATGATGTTATTAAATTTAAATAAATTTGTGTCGCGGTCAACCAGAACAGGATTCGAAGGATCAGAAATATCAAATGATAACAGGTCAAAGTAACTATCGGCATAAAGAATATTTTCTTTTACTGCCATGTCAACATTTGCATGAATGTCAAGAAATCCAATATTAACAGGATTAGAAGGATCAGCATTATCAATAATATGAATTCCCTGCATGTATTCATTTATAAACAAGTAGTTATCCTTGATATATATTTTACCGGGATTTGTTAATCCTTTTGAACTATTAAGTGCAAATTGTATGTTTCTCCAGTTATCTTCCGATAGATAAATTGGGACATTAGCTTCGTATGATTTATAAATTTTATCACGACATCCTGAAAGCAGAATTAGACCAGCTGCTAAAAACATGGTAAAAATTTGTAAAAAACTCATTTTTTTCATGGCTTTAAGTTTTAAATAGGTTATGAATCATTATCCTGATGCAGATTTTTTAAAAAGGGTTGTATATGGAAGAAATTAAAAATTATGAATTTTAAAATTGTAGTTTACAGATTTTTAAGGAATAAATTCTATGATAATCTGTGGCAACATTTATAAATTATTTCTAATAAATGCTTTTTTGGAGTGGACTTAGCAAATTTTCAAATATTAAATCTTATGCCAGTTTGGAAAATTGGCCAAATTGCCCTATCAGACCAAATATTATAATGTGATAAATAGTAATAATGAGAGATACCGGTTTGAAGGTAAATGTCAAAATATTTAGTAATATGATAATTTGTGCCAAAACCTAAATTTATGCCTGCCTGTCCACCATTGATATTCGATTTTGAGAAATATTCATCAACTTTTTCATCATTTTGAAATTCGGTGGTTTTATTTTTATCGACTAAACCTTGTTCATATTGACCTCCTGCTGTGACAAATAAATTGAAGTTCCTGTGTTGAACAAATTCATAATTAATGTTTAAAGGTATTCCAATATAATGTTTTGTTGTCTCATATTTTGACTCCCAGTCAAAACTATCATTTGTTGCAACAGAACTTAATCGCATATAATTTAAGCCGGAACTTAAACTTAATCTTTTTCCAAGCTTGTAATTATATATTACTCCAAGGACAAAGGGTGGTTTGTGATCAATTTGTTCATAGAACTCTTCACGGCTATAATTATCTAAGTTTTGGGCGTTAATTTCCGTACTTAGATATGAATTTCCATTTAATTTTGCATAATCTTCTTTACTAAATGAACCAAAGGAAAGATTTGATGCTAATTGCCCTTTAAGATCAATAGAATTTGCCCTGTAGTTTTGTTTAAACGGGAGATTTAAAAACTTCCTTAATGTTAAAGCATATATTTGAATGTCGGTTTTTCTAAGGAATGCTTTTGCAGGTGATATTCTATTTATCAAGGGTTCTTTATCAGATGTTAGCTCTTCATAAGTATTAGTTGGTGGGATTGAGGTATTATCTGTAGAATTACCAGAAATAAAGTTATCATTTACTGAATTAACTGTATTATCTGTTTTTGTCGTATTATTAGATGTTTCATTACTAGTAATTGTCCTGTTTGCATTTTCTTCTGAAATATTATTTGCATTATTATTTTGGTTATCAGCTATTATAACTTTACCTGTATCATGACTGATTCTATTTATCTCATAATTTTGAAAAAAGAAATATACACCAATTAATAGTGTAAGGCTAGCTGCCACGGAATATGACCAGTATAATATATTTTTTTTTCGTTGGGGAAAGAGTTCTGCAGCTATAGTTTTCCACACCTTTCTGCGCGGGTTATACCTGTAGTTTTCGAAAACCGGGGACAAAGGGCCTGTGGCTTCATGGGTATTAATATTTTGTTGAATATTATCCCATAAATCAGATTTAGGCCTGTGTTCGAAATTTTCGAATTTTGAACCTAAAAAACCATTATTTTCAAATTGCTTGTCCACTTAAATTTATCTCTTTATTTTCTTCTTCAATCATTTTTCTAAGTATTGCACGTGCCCTGCTATATTGCGATTTTGATGTACCAACAGAAATATTCAGTTCTTTTGAAATATCAACATGGGTATAACCTTCAACCGCGTACAAATTGAAAATTGTACGATAACCAGTTGGAAGTATTTGGATTTTTCTCATTAAATCTTTTGCCGAAAGTTGTGAAAGTGTATCTTCATCAGCCTCCAAAAAGAAATTAACTTTATCGTATTCAACTTGCATTTTCATGTTCTTTGTTTCGCGATAGTTTTGTAAAGCCGAGTTAATCATTATCCTTCTTATCCATGCACCTAACTGTCCCCTTCCCTGAAAAGTGTTTAAGTATTTATACACTTTAATAAAACCTTCCTGTAATATATCTTCAGCTTCTGCTTCATTTGTGGCATATCGCATGCATATCCCCATCATTAACGGAGCATATGTTTCATATAACTCTTTCTGTGCCCTGTAATTACCTTTCAGGCACTCTTCAATAAGCTGGTTTTCATTCATAAATGAAATTGCCGTTTTTTGTTTCAGCTATTCTTATGATGCAAGTTAAAACTAAAGGGTTGCATTCCCTTTGGAATTATAAATTAAAAATTGTTCTTTCTTTGTTTAAAATCCACTTGATGGTGAAAATACTAACAAGGGTGTTTAGACTCCAACACCAAACCCAGGTTTGAAACAATTGGTAATATGTATATAGGAAATGAAAGAACTAGAAATTATGGAATTTATATCAAGATGGAATGAAGAACTCATAGGAATTATTTAATAAGCACCTTAAGCTAATAAGGGTTTTAGAGCAAAACTGAACGGAATGTAAGAAATAAAAATAAGTAATAAATTGAAACGAAAAAGCTACGAAATCCCTTACTGGAGCATAGCCCAGTCGTTGTATTCCAGTTTAGTAATGGTACTGATAGGGAATATATGGTCTATCATTGTTAAGGGAATATTAAATACTTATTTTCTTATCCAAATCGGACCAATCATTCTTTTCAGCTAGTAGAATCATTTCATGTTTTTCGTTTATAAATGAAGTATATGTATTTAAAACATTTCTAACTTGGGTGTATAGTCAATTATACTTAACATAATTTGTAATATTTTATTACAATTAAAAAAACCTTGTAATTCACATCTGTGGGAAACAAAATTATGCTAACATAAAATGTCTAGAATTCAATAATTTATCAACTGACTTGACACTTTTCTACATTTGACTAACAAATTATTATTTTTTGTTTCGGAACGTACTTTGATCTATTTTTCTGTTTATTCTTTTAGTAAGGATAAAATACGGATTTTTAGAAAACTAAGCTATATTAAAAATTAGAAACTATCATTAATTAGAATTGGTGAGTGTAATTATATTTACCAAATATTTAAAAAATGAGCCAACCTACATTTAAGCCTATATAGAGAATGTAATCTGAAAACATTTTTACCTCCGGCCAACGAAAAACTGAACTTCCTCCGTTTTCAATATATAACTTATAATCACTGATGGCATTCATCCCAACCAGGTTGAGCCCAAATTTGAACGAAATATCAACTGTTAAACGATCGTAAAATATATTTTGAATACCAATGCCTGCAACATATGTTGTGGTATTTATAGTATGTAACATTGTTTGATCATTATTGTAATATCTTCCATCATCTGATACTTGAATCTCATTTAAGAAAACCGCAGCACTAAAATAACTTCCAAGAGGAGCAATTGAACCAAAAATATTATAATTATAGAGTTTGGCAAAAAATCCATAATTGTTCCCGGTAAAATTTGCTGCTGACTTAAATTCTCTCACACCTAAATCAAATAAATCGGTATTATTTGCTAATGCATCCAGCGGATATTCTTTTGTAACTGACCAGTTTTTCAAGTAAATAATATCGTTTACCCTTTCATAAGTAGCACCAAAAGAAAAATTTCGCCATACAACATATTCAAGTCTTACAGAATTCCGAAGATTAAAATCGAAAGCTTTGTCTTGTCCAATTAATGCACCGGTTATAGGCATACCTTTTACTCCATACGAAAGAATACATTTTTTTCCTTGATAACCCGGATTTTGCGCCTGAGCAAAACTAAGTGTCAAAATAAACAGGAATAATATTATCGTTTTTATCATTTTCATTTTGAAGCTCGTTTAATTCGCATAAAATTGTAATACATAGAAGAATTAATTACTCCCTGGCTATCGTTCATATTAATGGCGTGCACATTATCAAATATTAGTTCTTCTGATATTAAATCAAAGACAAATGCATAATTAAAAGTTTTATATGATGGTACTACAAAATACCAAATGCCTAGTGGCAATATAGGAAAAACTACACCTGTATATGTTAAAACCATAAACTTCTTTACCAGTGATTTGTCGACATGAAATGAGTAGGTTCCCATTAATGCTAATTTATCCGTTTTGTACCGTTTTATTAATTCATTTATGACTTCCCTTTTTGAGCTAATAGCATTGGGTGCACAAACGGAATTTTCTATTAAAAAAGTTTTAAGCAAAGCAAGATCATTTATAGATTTTACATCTGAAGCATTAAAACTTACCGGAGATAAAAGATCGTACCTGATTTTTAATTTGTCAGCATTTTCTTTAATTTTTTTCTGATAATCGATCAGTGCTTTTTCAGATGCCTCATATTTGTACGATTTTTCTTTACGCAAATCAAACTGACGGTATTCAGGAGATATGATTATTAATCGGTTTATACCTGCAACACCCTTTTTGCTTTTTTTCTTCGATACAGGCTGTTTTGCTTTTTCCCGTGATGATTTTTTTGCTAAACTGGCTAAGGAAGCAAAGGATTCATCTTGCGAAATAAGTGATTCAACAACTTGTTTTGATTTGGCGTCTTTTTCAAAATGCTTGTAAAATTCTTCCAACAGGTCTTCACATCTTAATTTCATCACTGATGATAATTGATCAGATGAAGCATTCTGCCATATTGCGGTAGTCGCTAAACTATTTAATTCATTTATAGAAATTGATTCAAAGAAAAGCGATATTTGTTGAATTTCTTTGGCTCCATAACCAAGTGACTCATTATAATTTTTTCTAAAATCCTCAAATACAATTTCATCGTCTTCTGACGCATAATGCTTGACATAGGTTTCTCCCTGCGACAATGCATAAAGAGTTTTACGAAGAACTGCATTTAAATACCTGCTTGATTTATCTTGTTTTAATAATGCCAAGGTGGTATATAATGAATGGTAATTCATCCCTTTTTCAAGGTATAAATGACACATTTCGAATTGTGCAATTTTCTGAACCTTATTTTGGATAGTTTGTATCGAATCCTTGTGCGGATTTTTCTTATTTTGATCTGAAATTGCTTCAATTCTTGCATCTACCTCAGGATGAGTTGAATATTTCTGTTCATTTTCATACTCTTTTATTTGAATTGAATCAAGGGGTAAAAGCTGTGCATCAGGAAATGAAATATACTGGTTTTCAAAAGTGGATTTTGAAAAAGCTAAGTCGCTTTCAAATGGCAAATAATATGTTTTAAGATTTGTTAATGCTTCTATAGCGGCTGAAGCCTTGTACTTTGTATTCGCAAATAATTCATAACCCAGAGCATCGGCTTCTGTTTCATGCTGTTGCGAGTAATTGGCTTTAGAAAACATTTTTGTTTCCCAATCCACTTTTTTATATTTTCCTTTTTCCGAGTCTATTTCTTCGTTAAATGTGTGCTGTTTTATGTTGTGTTTTTTAATAAAATGTGCAATTTCATGACACATGATATAGGCCAGTTCATCTTCTGTTTTTACCTTTGCTATTAATCCAATGTTCATAAAAATAATACCGGCATGCGTTGTGTATGCATTGATAATTGTTGACTTACTCGTATAAAAGCGAATATTTTTATTTTGCAAAGAGGGATTGTCCTTTTTTATATTATCGTATATGCTGTTTAAATAATTTGTGATAGGATCGTTAAACAATACATTCCCAGTGGATATTATTTCATTAATAGCAAAATTACTCTCTAAATAAAACTGATGTTGATATTTCTGAGATTTTCTTTTATCATTTTTATTAATTTGTTCCTGGTCTTCTTTGTATTTGTCAGAAAGTAAGGTGATAAAATCTTTGGGCATGGTACCTGATGATTTTATTTCCTGATAAGCATCAAAATTTTGCGCAATTAGAGAAATCGACGAAAACAGAAATAGATTAAGAAATAATGTTTTAATATGTTTATTCATATGTTATATTCTATTCATTGTTTTTCAGTTAAGGTGAACTCAATTCCCCCAAAATTGTCTAAACCGCTTGACCCCCCAGGATTAAATCTACATTGAATAGTAAAAGAGTTTATGATACTCATATCATATTGCCTAATTTCATCTTCTTCTGAATGCATAAAAGGAGTTCCGCTTTGACCACTAAAATAGTAGTATAAAAAAGGTGAGGAATAATCGCTTACGTTTGCGGCATTAATATCAATTTGAAACCGTTGAGTATTGGCGTTTTCGTTAGTTAAAATTGACCAAGTAAACGGATACTCAACATTATCATATTCATATTTGCCATTATTGTCACTATTAAATGTTATGTATCCAATATCTTTATAATGAAACATGACACCACTATTTAAGGTGTCAGAAATAGCTCCGCTATATACCGAATAAATTTTGTATTCTCCAGCCATTAGTGTTCCCTATAAGCTGCTGTTCTGGAGTTATTGTTTCTTTTTCACACGAAACAAAAAGTCCTAAAATGATCATGATATAAATGTACTTTTTCATTGCTAGTAAAAATGAATAATTCTTCCGGAAACTGTTATTTCTGATGCATAGTCGCTATTCAATTTAATTTCACACAAACTAATATTAAGTGTACTATCCGTGAAATCAACGTAAATTAAATTGTTTTCAACAGGAGTATAATAAAAGGTGTTAAAATCAAAGGCAATTTTTGCATATCTAGAACTGGCATAATTTGATTTAGAAATGTTGTATACTTTTCTCCCCCTAAAATAGTTTGGGTTATCTTCAATCTCAATAATTAACATTGCTGGAGTTGCCGCGTGTCTTGCTATAATTTCATAAGTGTCAAAGTTATAACGACCGTCTGAATCATAAATATAAAAAGAATTAAAACCAAAAAACATTTGATCGGTAGTATAGTAATTGTCTTGTAAATTATCCTCACAAGGGATAGTGTAATTTGTAGTTGAGTCGTGAGTATATAGATTAGTATAATTATCGGGTTTAGGAGGTAATTCCTTTGTACATGTATTATTTAGCATGAAGAAGAATACTAGGCTTATGTATAATGAAAAGTATTTCATAATCTGTTTCATATCTCACACAAAAATAGAAATTTAGTTTAATAATGCAATAATAAAAATAGCAATTTGCTTTAACATAAAACTTTTAATCAAGTTTGAGAATTAACTTCTATGTATTTTATATGCTCATCTAATTCTACCGAAGTATTTCAAACAATATCGGATACTTGTTTTATATTTCTAATATAGTCAGATCAAGTTACTATGACATGTTTAAATGGTCCAAGCATTGAACTACATTAATAGTTTAATACAATAAACAATATTTTTTATATAGGTAAAAAAGCATGTTTTTCTAGTTGTTATATGCCCGACCGCATATTGGCTTGATAGTTTTAAGAAAATTGAAGACTTCTTACGAATAATTTTGAATGATTCGATTGGCTTAATAAAAACAGGCAGTAGCATTCACACCATATAGGCCATACTTTCTCGGGCAAATTTGCTTTATACTGCAACTCTCCCTGTCGGCTACACACCATCTCTAACGCTGACCAATCCAACCGACTGGCTTCCGGCAGCTTAAATACTCTTCAGCCCATTCAACCATATGTATTGTAACTATGAAGTACAGGTTGTGATTTATTAAAAGAATAAAAACACACAGGAAATTAGCAATAGTAAAAAATAATAATACTAAATTGGCCAGTAAAAATAGATGATATTAAATTGAAAAATCGCGTAGGTAAAGGAGAATTACACTCCCTAAACGACATTATAACATAGGACACACAACCAGAATACAACACGCAATATAGCAAAAAGCCGTAAGGTGCTCATATGGAGCGAATTAGCCCGTTTTATCCTTTTGTCGATTTGATACGAAATCGCTCGCAATCCGCTTCATGCCATATTGCCAATTGTTGGCACTAATGCTACGAAAACAAATAAGATTAGAACAATTATTTTACAAAGAATATTGTAAATAGTATTAAATACACATGACCTCAATAAATAGAGGGTAAGGGAAATTAATTTTATAAACTATTCATTTTCAATAAGTTTTAAAAAGTGTCATTAGCAGCTTGTCGAAGTTTTTTACTTATAAAGAATGGCATATTTTCTTAACTAAACAATATTGAATTATAAGCTATAATTTTATTATAATTGAACAGGTAAATTTTTAGCTTGCAACTAATTTATAATACCTTGTACCTTGTTTTAATAAAAGCTTTAATAGCATTTAAATGAGAAAACTTTTCCCTCGCCGTTGTTGGAGTTATCTCCAACAACTTGTGTTCTCTTTATTTAAAATCAACTTGTTGGTGAAAACACCAACAAGGGTGTTAAGAATTTTAATACTATATATGCTTTTCGTATTTGTATTTTTAAGTGGAACATCAAAAGTGTTTTCACAACTAAGCAAGGTTAGGGGAACAATTATAGATGCTGACACAAAAGAACCACTCCCGTTTGTTAATGTTACTTTTACTGGTATACAGATTGGTGCTATCACGAATTTTGATGGAGAGTATTTTCTTGAAACACGCCAGTTGGTTGATTCTATAAGGGTTTCGTTTGTTGGTTATAAGTCTCAGGCATTTAAAATTAACCGGCATAGTTTTCAAACAATTAACATTGAACTTCAGGAAAGTGCTATAAATTTAAATGAAATAATTGTCAGGCCTGGTGAAAATCCGGCACATAAGATCTTACGAAACATTATTGATAACAAAAAGAAAAATAATCCTGATAATCTTATTTCATATCAGTATGAAGCATATAATAAAGTAGAAATTGACATCAATAATATAGATTCTACCTACCTAAATAAAAGGTTTTATAAAAACTTTCCATTTGTTTTTGATTATATAGATACTTCAGTAGTAACCGGGAAACCTTATTTGCCGGTTATGATCTCGGAAACCGTTTCGGATTATTATTACAGAAAACATCCTGAACGAAAAAAGGAAATAATAAAAGCCAATAAAATATCCGGTTTACAAAATGAAAGTATCTCCCAGTTTACAGGACAGATGTACCAGGATATAAATGTTTACGATAATTTTGTCCAGGTTTTTGGCCTGGGGTTCATTAGTCCAATTTCAAACCGGGGTTTATTATATTACAGGTATTATTTAATTGACAGCATGTACATTAATAACCATTGGTGTTATAACATATCATTCAAGCCAAGACGCAGGCAGGAACCAACTTTTACAGGTGATATATGGGTTAATGATACTACTTTTGCTATAAAAAAGGTGAATGTAAGAATTGCGGAAGATGCGAATATAAACTTCTTAAATGATCTGTTTGCCAGTTATGAATACAAAAAAGTAGGGGAGCACTGGTTTGTAAAAAAAGATTATTTGGTAATCGACTTTAATTTAACAAATCAAAGTATCGGTATATTTGGACGGAAAACTACCAGTTATAAAAATCTTGTTCTTAATGAACCAAAAGAAGTTAAATTCTTTTCGGGAAACCTGGTCCATGAAACAATTCTTGAAGATGGGGCAATTGATCGGGATCCATTATACTGGCAAGATATTAGGCATGATAAACTATCAAAACAGGAAGAGTCAATATATGAAATGGTTGATTCTGTAAAAGAAGTACCAATATTTAAATCGATTATAGATTTCGCAATAATGGTTT
>DAOVJU010000141.1 GCA_030632095.1 Chlorobiota bacterium | reverse complement strand
TTAATGAAAATCAGGTAGAAGCAATAAAACAGTTTTGGAAGACTTTTAAAGTAAATGATCATTCGGGCCATCAAAAGGACTTCATTAAAATATGGGATAAACTTTATGAAATTTACCAGCAATTTAATATTTTATTAAATAAAAAAGGATATGCTTATGAAGGTATGATTTTCAGAAATATTGCTAATAAAGCTATAAATAATGATATTGCAGTTAAATATGACAAGATTGCTGTAATAGGCTTTAATGCATTGAATAAATGTGAGATTGAACTATTTAAATATTTGCAACATTCCGGTAGAGGTATTTTTTATTGGGATTATGACCAATATTATCTGGATAAAGAACATCACCAGGCTTCTTTTTTTATCAGGAAATTTATAAAACAGTATACGAACGAGCTATCTTCAGACTATTTTAAGAATTTTAATAAATCAAAAAATATTGAGATAATAAGTGTGCCATCACAAACAGGCCAGGCTATGGTAGTTTCCAAACTACTTGAAGAAAAAGTAATTGAAAACACAGAACTAATTGATACAGCTATAATTTTAGCTGATGAGAATTTGTTAATGCCTTTGCTCTTTTCAATTCCGGGAAACGTTAATAATATAAATGTTACAATGGGATATCCGGTTCGTGGCTCAAATATTTATTGTTTATTGGAGAACCTTGAAACATTGCAAAAGAATTGTAAAAAAGATAATAATGAATATAGATTTTATTTTAGAGATATAATTTCAGTTTTATCAGATTCATTATTGCCTATTGCAAGAAATGAAACAGAAATAATTATTGAATTTATAAATAAGGAAAGCTGTGTTTATTTGAATCCTTCTGAAATATGCAATTCTCAAATTTTTAATACAGTATTTAAACCTGTTTCAAATGCAGTAGAATATATTAATTATTTACTTCATATTTTGAATAGTATTCTTAGTAATAATACTAATAAAGATGAACACAATCAATTAATAATTAATCATGAAATAGTTTACCAAAGCTATTTAACTTTAAATAAGTTTAAACAACTTGTATTAGAACATGAAAGTGAAATATCACTTAATGTACTTTACAGGCTTATTAAACGGGTTTTAGCATCAATAAGTGTTCCTTTTGTAGGGGAACCACTTTCCGGATTACAAATTATGGGATTGTTGGAATCCAGGAACCTTGACTTCGATAATGTAATAGTTTTATCAGCAAACGAAGGAGTTTTACCATCTGCATCAATAAAATCATCATATATTCCGTATAATTTGCGTAAAGCATTCAATTTGCCTTTAAATACACATTACGATTCAATAATTGCATATCACTTTTACAGGTTAATACAGCGTGCCAGGAACATTTATTTATTGTATAGCTCAGATACAGACGTTTTTAAATCAGGAGAAATGAGCAGGTTCTTGTATCAATTGTTATACGAGTCAAATCATAATATTCAACTGAAACAAGCATCAGGTAAGCTAAGTTTTCAAAAGATCAGAAAAATAGAAGTGAAAAAAGATCAATTTATAAATGATAAGCTTTTAGAATATACAAATGCTTCATTTAATTCATATTTATCACCAACCGCAGTTATTAATTTCATAGAATGCAAACTAAAGTTTTACTTCAAATACATTAAAGGATTAAAGGAAAAGGAAGAAGTAATTGAAGAAATTGACCATAGAATATTTGGTAATTTGTTTCATGATACTATGTATGGTATATATAAATTATTTGTAAATAAACTTGTTAATAACGAATTTATTGATAGTCTCCTGAATAACAACAGCTTATTAGAACAATACATTCATAATAGTTTTTCAGGTATTGTTTTTATGGATAAATCCAGATCGGGCAAACAAGTATTATCTGGTAAAAATATTTTATTATTTAATATCCTAAAGAACTATATTGAAAATACTTTGAAGTATGACAAAAAGATAGCTCCATTTAAGATATTAAGCCTTGAAAAAAAATATTTGACCACAATAAATATCCGGGTAAATAATAATGATTATAAAGTGAAACTGGGCGGAACTATAGATAGAGTGGATCAGAAGGAAGATATAATACGAATAATTGATTACAAAACAGGAGGAGATAATACTTTGAAAATTAAAGATATAGAATCTCTTTTTAATGAAAAATCAATTGATAAATTTAAGAGCGTTTTTCAAACATTCTTGTACGCGTATATAGTTAATGAAAACGAAACCGGTAAATATGATCTTGAACCAGGCTTGTACTATATACAAAAAATGGCCAATCAGGATTACAGTCATAACATTAGCAACAAGGAGAAAAAGCGCATTAGTTATGTTGATGTAAAAGAAGAATTTTCAGAAAGATTACAGGAATTGGTTTCAAATATATTTGATGAGAATTTAATTTTTAAGCAAACAGAGGATATCAATAAATGTAAATTCTGTGCCTATAATCAAATATGTCATCGTACATGAAAAGAAGAGAATATTATTTCAATATTTAGTCTTAACCTAAAAATTATGAACAACTATTTTAATGAATATTAAAAAAAGTTCGAATTATAAAATCATAATATCCTCTTCTTATTAAATTAGTATTGTAAAATAAATTTAGCCTGCAAGGAATCTTTCAGTTACTGCTTCCCAGTTTATAATATTCCAGAAAGCTTCAATATAATCCGGCCTTCTGTTTTGATACTTCAGGTAGTAAGCATGTTCGCAAACATCTAATGCAAGTATTGGAATTCCTTTTACATCTGCAATATCCATTAATGGATTATCCTGGTTAGGTGTTGACGATATTACAAGTTTATCGTCTTGTTTTATCAGCCAGGCCCAACCTGATCCAAATCTTGTCGCTGCAGCATTTGAAAAATCCTCCTTGAATTTGTCAAACGATCCGAAATTCTTTTTTAGAGCATCTGACAATTTACCGCTTGGTTCTCCACCACCTTTTAGTGACATAATTTCCCAAAAAAGAACATGGTTGTAAAAACCACCACCATTATTTCTGACACCAGCAGAATAATTTGAAATATTTGATAAAATTTCTTCTATTGATTTTCCCGATAAAGCGGTTCCCTCAACCGCAGCATTCAATTTAGAAGTGTAGCCTCCATGATGCTTTGAATGATGTATTTCCATTGTTTTTGCATCAATATATGGTTCTAATGAATCATACGAATAATTTAGTTTTGGTAATTCGAAACTCATTGTTTTATTGTTTTATGTTTATAAATAATTTTGTATAAAGATAGTGCTATTTAAAACCATTCTAAATAAAATAGGTTTTTTTATAAATATTTTAACAATCAATGTGAATATTGATTTATTTTACTTTATCCAACATTAAGTATTGTAAGTTCTGAATTCCCGAAAGTATGTTTAAATTAGAATTGTTGTTTTGCTTAATATTGCAGCGTTTAACTGCATTATAATAGAATAATATTAGCTTGTTCCTGATAATTTAATAGATTTGTTATTGAAAAAAATCATTATATAATATGATATCTACCTATTCTTATTTTAAAGCAAATATTTTAAATAAAAAATTCTATTCAGAACTTGGAAATGAATACAACAAAACTGTTGAGATTATACTTTTCGATAAATACAACAAAGAGTTGTTCCGTTTAGAAAAAGGTTATGTTGAAACCGCTGAAATATATGATTCTATATTAAACAGGAAAGAAATAGTTTTAAATGATTGTTATGTAAAGAACTTTTCGCTTTCCGCATACCGCAGGATTCAAATTTTAGAAAAAAAATCGATAGTAAAGATTAAAAGTTTTTCGGCAATGAATGCTTTTTTTGATTCAGATTTTAATATTGATTTTTCATATGCAGAGTTTGAAGCAGGAGATGTGAATTTCAGTAAAGCTTGTTTTGAAAACGGTAATATAAGTTTCAATTCTGCTAATTTTGGTGAGGGCAATGTTGATTTCAGTTATTGCATTTTCAGGAATGGAAATGCAGATTTTGCAAACAGTATGAATACCGGAGGAAATGTAACATTCAAAAATGCAATATTCAAAAATGGAACTAAAGATTTTCAGAATACTAATTTTGGTAATGGAAAAAAGGATTTTACCAATACCGAATTTGGGGATGGTGATGTTTCTTTTATCAGTTCAAAATTTAACAATGGTGATGTAAGCTTTAAAGTAGCCAGGTTTGGAAAGGGGAAAGTTGATTTTCATTTTGCCGAATTCAGCAAGGGAAACATTTCCTTTGAAAGAGTGGAATTTGGAGATGGCAGGATTGATTTCAGGACAGTAGAATTTGGTACGGGAAAGGTGAATTTTAACCGTTCAGAATTTGGAGAAGGGGAGGTAAGTTTTGAAGGTAGTCAGATTAATGAAGGTAAAGTTAGTTTTAAGAAAACTAATTTTGGTAAGGGAAATATTAGTTTTGAAATAGGAGAATACGACAATGCTGAGGTAAATTTTGATAAAGCCTTATTTGGAAATAACGAAGTGTCATTTTATAACTTTAAAGCTAATACCTTATCCTTTAAAAGCTGTCGCCTGAATGCCTATTTTGATTTACGTTTGTCTTATTGCGATTTACTTGATCTTTCAGATACCATCGTGCACGATTTAATTGATATGCAACCTTATGAGTTTAAAGTAGATATTAAGGAGCTAAATATTTCGGGTATGCGTTTGCTGGGAAGAATATATATTGATTGGAAAGCGAATAATGTTCTTGAAATAATAAGTAAACAAGAGTCTACAGGGTTTGCTTTGAAAGCAGAGCAATTCAGAACCTTAAAAGAGAATTTTAGCAATACAGGAAGGTATGATGATGAAGACAAATCATATGTTTGGTTTAAACGTTATGAGATGAAAGCAGAGATGGAGGAAGCCAGAAAAGGATCAATATTCAATCTTATCTGGAGATATCCGTTAAACTGGTTTCAAAAATTAATTTTTGATAAGGCAGGTTTATATGCTACTGATCCTATTCGTGTTATGTTTAGCATGATTGTAGTTTTTGTGTTTTTTAGTTTTATTTATATGCTAATACTTGCAATAACACATACAGGAATTGTTTCAGGTATTGGTAGCCCTGAGCATGAAGCGCTTTCATTGGTAGGGCGATCATTTTATCACAGTGCTATAACATTTCTTACCATTGGTTATGGCGATTTTTATCCTTTAGGAGCGGTAAGATTGGTTTCAGGTATTGAAGGATTTGTCGGATTGTTTTTAATGTCTTACTTTACAGTTGCTTTTGTACGGAAAATATTACGTTAGTTTCAGGTCATGAGAAACAACAAATTATAATTTGTTTTCAGTAACTTAAATCAAATTACAATGAAAAACTTACTACTTCTTTTTTGGGCATTAACTTTTACTGTAATCATTACTGCTCAAAACAATTATTATGTTGCTACTACTGGTAGTGATGATAATGACGGTTCTCTTGATTATCCATGGGAAACAATTGAGTACGGTATAGATCAACTACTTGCTGGTAATACCCTAAATATAATGTCAGGGACTTACAATGAAAAACTTTATGTAAATGTTTCTGGTTCTAACAGTAATTTTATCACCATTCGAAATTATAATAGTGATGAAGTAATTATTGACGGATCGAATATTCCTGATGCCACACCTGTTATTGAAATTGAGGATCAAAGCTTTCTGATAATTGAAGGGCTTGTAATAACCAATAATGAAATGGAAGATGCTCAAGGGATTCTTATAAATAATAATTGAAGTGATATTGTTTTACGAAACAATGTAATATACAATATTAATTTTTCATCGAATCCTGATGATCCTGTTGATGAAAACACAAATGCACAACCCTTAATTGTTTATGGTACAGATCCTGATAATGCCATAAGTAATTTATTAATTACTGGCAATGAAATATACAATTGTCGAACAGGTTATAGCGAAGTATTGGCAGTAAATGGGAATGTTGATGGTTTTATAATTTCAAATAATTATTTGCATGATAATACTAATATAGGTATTGACATTATTGGCCATGAAGCAACCAGTTCAAACGAATCAACCGACCAGGCACGAAATGGAACTGTAAAATGGAATACAATTACAAATTGTATAGCTGAATATGCCACATCCAGAGGAATTTATATTGACGGAGGATACAATATTACCGTAGAAAACAATATTAGTTATCATAATGGTTATGGAATAGAAATAGGTTGTGAAAATGTTGACAAAACAACAGAAAATATTACAGTTCGAAATAATTTATTCTATGATAATGAAGTTGCGGGAATTGCAATTGGTGGTTTTGACTATCCAAATGGAACAGGAAAGGTGGTAAATGTTACGATAAACAACAATACCCTGTTTCAAAATGATTTCTCAGATGATTACACTGGAGAGTTATATTTTACGTTTTTTGAAAACTGCACCATGATAAATAATATTTTTTATACTACAGATCAAAATGTATTATTATATGCAGAATCAACCCATGTTAATCTATTAATGAATTATAATTTATTTTATTGCCCTGGCGGAAATAATGCACTTGAATTTGACTTTAATGGGACTGTGTATACTGGATTTACAGATTATCAAACTAATTCAGAATTGGATGTAAACTCTTCTTTTGCTGATCCCTTATTTGTTACAGTTATAATCCCTAATCCAGATCTACATATACAAGCAGGATCGCCAGCAATTAATAATGGAGATCCAAATTATTCAGTTGCAGAAGGTGAAAATGATATTGATGGGGAAGACCGGATTTTTGATGGTAGAGTTGATATTGGTGCTGATGAAATTCAGGAATCAAATGGAATCATATTTTCCAGTACTATTCATCAGGATATTTTCTGTTATCCATCAATCAGTAAAGGCATTATTCACATTAAATCAACAAAATTCGATTTAAATAGACTCACTTACAATGTTTTCAATCTTAATGGTAAATTAGTTAGAAAAGGCAATGTAAATTCCAATACTCTTGATATTAGTGTATTATCAAGTGGGTTATATTACATTGTATTTACTGATCATCAAAATAAGGTATTGGTAAAACAACCAATCATATTAATATAGGAAAATTCTTACTTACAATTACGATACAAACCCCTTGACTTTCACCTCTTTACTTACATTTAACATACTAAAAAATAAAAACATTGGATTACAATTTACATAATCATATAGTAGAAATAAAAAATACTGTGTGTTTTAGCAGGGTGTTACCAAACATATTAGGTTCCCTACTTTAAGTAAAAGTTTCCATATATTAGAACATTTCAGTATCTTTGCATTAGCAAAATTGAAATTGTGCATAGAAAATTTGAAGTAATTCTACTAGAAGAAGTATGGGAACTCTTGGATATTTTGGACGAAAAAATTAAAGACAAAATCCTTTATAATATTGAAAAATCCAAATATATCAATGACCCCAAACTACTTAAAAAATTAGACGGAGAAATATGGGAATTTAGAACGAAATATCGCAGACTTCATTATAGATTACTTTCATTTTGGGATAAAACAGATAGTTCTGAAACCTTGATTATTTCAACACATGGAATTATTAAAAAGACAGACAAAATTCCTAAAAATGAGATTGAAAAAGCAAAATTGATTATGAAAAAATATTTTGAACAGAAAAAGAAAAAATGACAGCCATGAAAAATTCAGGAAAATTGAAAATGTATACGTTAGACCAAGCAATAAATAAACATATTGGAAAAGTCGGTACGGGAAAAAGGGATAAGTTTGAATATGAACTTAAAATGGACATTTTAGGGGAAATGATAAAGCAGGCTCGAAAAGAAAGACATTTAACACAATCAGAACTAGGTCAATTGATTGGTGTTCAAAAATCTCAAATTTCAAGGATTGAAAGAAACGCAAAGAACGTAACATTAGAAACTATTTTAAGAGTTTTTCGAGCATTAAAAGCTAAAGTGAATTTTAATGTAGAATTACTTGATGGGGAAATCAGCATAGCATAAAATACGTTTGGCAACATGCTATAAATTCAAGCGGGCGGAAAGTGGAATTTGAAACGGAAATTCATTATTTTTACTTCGGTGCAGCTTGATAATAAAGTGGGT
>DAOVJU010000210.1 GCA_030632095.1 Chlorobiota bacterium | reverse complement strand
TATTCCCATAGGAAAAGGCATTCCCATAAAAAATGCAGGTGGGGCGATTAAAACTATAAAAATCAAAAACTTCATGGAGGGATTACAAACAATTGTACTATTTAAGATTAAGTTTATTGAAAATGATAATAGTAAAAGATATAATGAAATAATTCCAATGACTGTTATAAAGGATTTTCTTTTCAATTTGATATTGTTTGAATAATAGCTTCCTACACCCGAAAAAACAAGTAGAATACACAAAACAATGGCAGTTGAAAAAAGAGGCTGGTCAAAATATAATATGGATTTTTGGATGAGTACAATTTCAACAAACATATAACCCATTCCAATTCCACTGAGATAAACGAATGTTTTTAGTTTATCAAAGCCTTTCCATCCTATTTTAAAAAGCGGTAAAATAATCAGTAAGAAGGCTAATATTGTGATTTGTATAAAAGTAAAAACCAAAAATACAGAGCCAATTTCTATAAAAGCTGCATTTCGGTTTCCCAGATTTTCAATGAAATAATTAAAGCTTCTCAATTTTAAAAACTGATTAAAATAGGGTTTATTATCAGTTGTTGGGTTTACTTTGAATAAGTAGGCATTATAAAAATCCTGCCTTTTTCCAGTAAGTAATTTATTAAAGTGCTTGAACAAGGAACTGTCTTGCACAATGTTGTATTGGTGATCATTTGCATTAATGTCTATAGGAAAAATCAAGGGATCAAACTGCATATCTTTTGCAAATCGGGTTATTTTTTCGATATCAGTAGAGTTTATTTCATGCCTTTTTATAATAAATGTAATAGTTCCCCAGCTTTTTATGCCTGCAATATGTTTCTCAGGGCAATTAATTTCAACATTTTTAAGTAGTTCAATCAGTGTAGAAAACACTCGTAAAGGATATCGTGAAGGATAATCGAACCAGCAAGTTATACTTAACATTCCATGAGGTGATAATCTGTCCCAGGCATTTACAAAGGATTGTTTTGTAAATAGATATTCTTCATTTAAAGCATTGATGCCTGAATTTCCACCGAACGAATTGATGTCCGGAAATAAAATCAGGTCGTAAAACATAGTGTCTTTTACAAGAAATGATCTTGTATTAACTTCAAAAGTCTTCAAATTCAGCTTAATATCCGGTAATTTATTTTCAACTATCTCAGAAAGCATTTTATTTGGTTCTACAGCAATAATATTTGGAATGTTTTGAGAAATTCCGTACGAAATGTGTGCTCCTGTTCCGGAATTCAGAATTAAGAGATTCTGTGGTTTTTGTATTTTGAAAGCTAATGCAAAACTTGTATTATCCAATACTTCTGTTTTTTTTAGTGTTTCCGGGGAAATCAACGGGCCTTTCCAGTTTCCGTTTACAAAAACCATATCTGTTACAGGGGCCTCCCCTTTATAATTTAAACTTAATCCCGGTGCAAATCTTAGCAGTGTTGATTTTACAACCTGCAGGTTACCATACGGACTGTTTTTATTATAAACAATTTCTGAACCAGGTAAATCAAGCACTTTAGTTAAGCTTTTAAATAGAGAAGGATTTAAGCTTGTTGGCCGGATCATGAAGAACAATAAAACCAGAATTGAAGTAATGCCAGTTATTGAAAGAACTAATTTATGCTTTTTCGGAATAATAATAATTCCGGAAAGAATTGCTAAAAATGAAAGGATAATAACTATTTGATTCGGAAACAAAAACATTGTGAAAACGAGGACAATAACCCCTCCCAAACCAGAACCAATCATGTTTGCGAAATACAAACTGCCAATTCTTTCAGGTGAAAAGCTAAAAACCATTCCAATGGCTAAAGCACCAAAAAAGAAAGGAATAAAAAATAAAATGTAAACTATAATAAGTTTGCATATTTCATTTGTAGACGTAAATAATAAGAACGTATCAAATTTCATTACATCAGTTTGTGAAATTGCCAGAATAATTGTCATTGAAAGCCCTGATAATAACATCATTAAAGGAAGTAAAAAACTATAATTACTCAACAAGCATTTTCTAAAAATTGCAATGAATGTTCCTGATGCTCCAAATCCTAACATGGCTATGGAAATAATCATATAAGCAAAATGATACCATTGTGTAAACTCGAGTATTTGGATAAGAACAAGCTGAAAAGCAATAATTGCCGATGATAAAAGAGCAATTGAAATATTTATTTTTCGTGCCATATATGCATGGAGTAATTTATGGGATACGATTAATGTTTCTTGTCAGATTAAGATTTAGTATCTTAGAGTTAAGGTATGTTTTAAAAATTGGTACTACCATTATTTTAGTGGATAATATTATTAAAGTCGGAAGTTCGAAGTCGGAAGTCTGAAGTTTTTTTACAGCTTCAGTCTTTGGTCTTCCGTCTTCCGTCTCTCATTAAATTCGTGGTAGAACCAAAAAAATTCTATACTACATTTATACTTTTCTACTTTCTACATTTAACTATATTACGCTTCTGCTTATTTTCTTGTGAATGGGACAAATCTTACTGGCAACAAGCTTTGAGTGGTAGTTTTACCATTTTTTTTCTCAACTAATACAAGCATCTGGTTCATAAATGGTGATCCAACAGGTATTATCATTTTCCCTCCATCTTTTAATTGATCAATCAGCGGTGGTGGGATTATTTCACTTGCAGCAGTTACAATAATAGCATCATAAGGGGCATGTTCTTCCCAGCCAAAATAACCGTCAGCATTTTTGGTATAAACGTTTTTGTATTCCAGTTCACTTAGTTTTTGAGTAGCGCTTTCGTATAATGCTTCTATTATTTCAATAGTAAATACCGAATCAGCTATTTCGGCCAAAACAGCAGCCTGGTAACCCGATCCTGTTCCAATTTCAAGGGCTTTGTCGGCTTTCTCTAATTCAAGGATCTCAGTCATATAGGCTACAATGTAAGGTTGTGAGATAGTCTGGCCATGTCCTATTGCCAAAGGCCTGTCATTATACGCGCTACTTACCAGGTATGAAGGGACAAACTTATGCCTTTCAACTCTGCGCATCGCATTCAATGTTTTTTCATCGCGAATACCCCTGCGTTCTATTTGTTGCCTGACCATATTATTTCTATCGGTTTTGTATTTGTCCTGCCCTTTAGTACAAGACGATACAAGAACAATAATCAGGATTATTAAAAGTCTCATTATAAAGAAATTATAGTTATTTGCTTGTATGTAAGTTACAAAAAAATTGCGAGAATAGTAAAATGAGTTGTTAAATGAACGGATATTGTAAATTTATAATTGAAAAACACACAACTTAACTGACGTATTATCGGTAAATGAACTTTACTCACGAATTTATTATTTTTAATTTACTGAAACAGGAAATAGTTTTTCCCTGATAACCTGGGTCCAATTTTCATTTTCCGGTTTTACAATTATAGCATTAAAACCAAAAATTCCGCTGTAAATTTTTACATTATCAGAGTTATCAATATGAATTTCTATGCCAAATGCCGGTGGGAATTTAGCTAATGTTCGTTTTTCGACACTTAAGTTAGTAACATGCTTTTTGCGGTTAATTATACCGCTAATTTCAATCCCATGCCTTATGAACAACTCATATACATAATGTTTTGGCCGGCTGGAGCATGTATAAATCCATATTTCATGACCTTTTTCCAGGATTTCTTTCATCAAATTAATAGTACCTAATCTTAAAGGTTCAAAACGCAAAACTTTCTGAAAAAGATTCTGTTTTTCAGTAGGAAATTCATTCGTAGCAGTTAGCAATGTCTGGTCTAAATCAAAAGAGATTCTCATGAGTTCTTGAAATAATTATTTACATATTTCAACGAAAAAAATTTATAACAGTTACGTTTTTAATAAATTATTAACTTTTTTTATTCCTTTTTAACCTTTCTAATCGCAGAGGCAATTGAACGAATTACTGTAACTCGTGAATCTCCTTTTACAAAAGCATTAATTTCCTGTTCACTATTTAACGATCTCATAGTAACTAAGGCATTTTTTGTGTTGTAATTAGTACTTTTATCAGAAAATGAAGGTTCCGCCTGAAGTTTTTCTTTTATAACTTTTTTTTTATTCTTCTTTTCAGGTTTTTTTGCTTTCTTTTTTTTCTTCTTTTCTACTTTTTCTTTCTTAGCTTTTTTAGTTTTTTTATCCTTTTTCCCTTTCCCCCCTTTTTTTTCCTTTTTACTTTCTTTTATCTTTTTCCCTTTTCCCCCTTTTTTTCCCTTTTCGGGTTTTGTGCTTTTTTTCTTTTTTGTTTTTTCCTTTTTATCAGATTTCTTTGCCATAATTAATTGGTTTATTTGGTTGAAGAAGCAAGTTACATTCTTAAATTTTATAAAACAATTTAAATTATCATTATTATAGTTCAATTATTTTTTTATCAAATAACTCAAACACAAAGACTTTATGAAATAATGTAGCAGAATTCCATTTTTCAATTTTACCGGATAATTTATTCCAGGCATTTACACTTATTGACTCAATGGTAATTATAAGCCATAATTCATTTGTTTTCTTTTTTAAATAAAGTCTTATTTTTTCTTCTTTCTTTTTAATTAAACTATCAAGAGCGTTAACAGAATAATCTATTTGTATATCATTATGATTATAAAGCTTTGTAAGTTCTATTCCTATCGATTTTTTCGGACTTAATTTTAGAATGAAATCGGGAGATTCCGACTTTGCAAGTCTCCCTTTAGGAAATTCTTTATATGCTCTTCGAAAAAGCTCAATAATAATTTTTTCTTCTTCTTTTTTAACAAATGATGTCATTAATTATTTTTTTCCTTGTAAAAGTACCACAAGACCAAATTAAGCCTCATGGTTTTCAGATTTATCAATTATTTGGGTTTGAATGATTTGAAACATCACCTCTTCTCCATTTTCATCTACAGATGGTTCATTAACAATAGTCGTCTGAATACCAAGATGTTCCAGTTTTAATAATTTTAAGCATTCTTTAGCCATTTTGCGAATTTCTTTCCAGTCAGCATTAGTATACAGCTCTTCAGGATTATTAAAAAACTCTTCATTTTTAGAATTCAGGAAATCTTCCAGTTTATCAATTTTAATTTTATGAATTTCCAATATTTGTCCATTTTCCAAAAATTCGTCTTTAAAATCAGTATAATATGCTTTTAAATCTTCAGCCATTTCCTTTCCTATGCTTCCGTCTCCATAAGCTTCAAACTGTTCTTTTGCAGGAAGTGAAAGTGTAATTAGAATTTTAATAAATTCTGTAAAATACCAGTTGAGTTCTTTTGCTTCAGTCATGTTAAATATTTAATTCAAGATATTCGGCACCGGCAATTGGATTTTCGCGATATGATTCAATGTTTTTAAATCCATTTTTCTTATAAAGTGAAATTGCAGCTTCCATGTTTTGTAAAGTATCAAGCCAAATTTTTTCATATCCGAGATTTTTTGCAAGTTTAATTGCTTCATTTAATAATAATTTGCCGTATCCATATCCTCTAAATTCTTCCTTAACATACATACGCTTTAATTCAGCAATTCTAATATTAAACATTCTGATACCCACACAGGCTATAAATCCAATGTTGTTTTTAAGTAAAATCAAACCTCCATGAGGTTTATTATATTGAATTTCTATTTCTTGTAATTCTTCTTCAAAATTTTGAAAACACAGATCAAAACCGAGCTTATTACTATATTCGGTAAACAGCATTTTAGCTGCTTCAAATTCTTCTTTAGAATTTGCAATTTTTATTTCAGGGCTTATTTTTTTATTCATTATAATTCCAAAAAATATGTGTACCTACTTGTTAATGATATACTCTATAAAAATAGAAGCAAACTTAAGGCCATTACCCCCATACCGGCAATTAATCCATAAATTGATAAATGATGTTCACCATATTCTTCAGCTGTAGGTAAAAGTTCATCAAGTGAAATAAACACCATGATCCCGGCTACAGAAGCAAAAATAATTCCAAAAATGGTTTCATCAAAAAAGGAACTTAAAATTGTATATCCGATAATTGCTCCAACGGGTTCGGCTAATCCTGATGAAAATGATAACAAAAAGGCTTTTCTTTTATTTCCGGTTGCATGATAAATAGGTACGGAAACTGCTATTCCTTCAGGTATATTGTGTATTGCAATTGCTACAGTAATTGGTATAGCAATGGTTGGATCGATCAATACTGCATAAAAAGTTGCCAGTCCTTCGGGAAAATTATGTATTGCTATGGCTAATGCAGTAAACATTCCCATTCGCATTAATTTAGACTTTTTATTTAATTTGTCAATATCTCCAACTTTACGAACCTCATGCGGATTTTCCATGGATGGAATCAAACGGTCAATAATTGCAATAAAAGCAACTCCGGCAAAAAAACTGATAACCGTAAACCAGGTT
>DAOVJU010000496.1 GCA_030632095.1 Chlorobiota bacterium | reverse complement strand
GATCTGGATGAACTGATAAGTAAAAATTTCAACAAAAATGAAATATTGTATATCAATAAAAACAACCAGGACAGGTTGAGACGTTTTTTCCTTTTCTGGACAATGAAAGAATCATACCTGAAAGCTGTGGGAGAGGGCATGCGATTAACTCCGGATAATCTGGAATTCGCAATTGAAAATGATATAATAAAATTATTATCAATAAGAGGTATTTTTGAACCTGAAGATTGGAATTTTAAAGAAATACCTTTTTCAGACGATTCTGTAAGCACTCTGACTTTTAAGGGCAGCTAAGTAAGATTTGTTGAAATGATGGTAAATTTATTTTCTCATGAATTCTGTAAACATGGTATCTGTTTAAGTCTTTTTTAAAGAATTCAGAATTGCGAAATGTATTATTATCCAAATAGTTTAGATTTATTGTAAAATTAATTTTGCAATCAGGTCTGTTAAGTCTTCTTTATCAATTTTTTCTAATGATTTGGTTAATTCTTCTAATTTTTGATCTTCATTCATGTTTTTATCCAATATCTTCCTGATGTTTTCATATTGAGACCCTTTTAGTTCATTTTTAAGCAGATTTAATTTCTTATTGCCTGCATCTTCTGATTCATCAAGTTCTTCAGTGAGTTCAAGTTCATCAATACAAGTTTCAAGGATCTGTTTTCCTAAAAGATTACTTCTGTCACTTGATGAATCTCCGAGATTGTCTCTTAACGACCAGCTACTCATGTCCTGGCTAATTTCCTTAATTTGTTTTATTTCAGTACTATTCTTTCCAAAAATACGTTCAAGTAGGATAATAGTAGATTTTTTCCATACATCAAGATTAAAATCTTTATCATCTAATCTTGCAATTTGCTTTTTTAATAGTTTTATTTGCTTTGCTTTCATGATTATAAATAAAGTTTATTTAGTGTTTATCCATAAAGTTCGATTTCTGCGTTACGCTTGCTTTAAAATCATTCATTTACACAAGTAAACTCCTGATTTTAAAGCTGCACATGCCTTGAACTCGAACTTTCTGAACTAAATACCTGAGTTTATAGACAGGCACTATTTAGTGTAATTTGAAAGTTAAATAAATTATTTGAATTTTTATTTGTACAATGCGTAGAAATTTCTTTATAGTATTTATCGTTTTGTTTTTTTGCATGGGTTTTCATCCCTTGCATATCTCTGTAACAAGCATTGAATATGAAAGTAATAAAGAAAGTATAATTATATCCATGAAATTCTTCAGGGACGATTTTAAAGCTGTTATTGAGCAAAACTATAGTATTGAGATTAATTCTCAGGATTGTATAATGAATAAAAATGATTCTATTTCCATAAAAAACTATATAATCGGACATTTTAGTATGAAATTTGATGAAGATATAATTCCGGATGACTTTAAGATAGAAGAAATTAAATGCAATAAAGAATCTATTTGGATTATATCTGTTATAGATAATATAAAGGAATTCAATAAGCTAGAGATTAAAAATACACTATTGCTCGATTTATATACTGATCAGAAAAATCTTCTGATAATAAAAAAAAATAAAATTGAAAAGGGTTACGAGTTTAATAATAGAATTACAACTATAAATATAAACATGTAGGATGAAGTTGCTACCTTTGATTTGTGTTAGAATGAAATGAAGAGACTATTAATAAATATTATCCTTATAATTTATGCAGGCAGTACTTTAGCAACGCATAACAGGGCAGGGAATATTACATATGAGCAAATTTCCGGATTAACCTATAAAATTACCTTAGTTACTTTTACAAGTTTTGCACCCGGAGTTATTGCAGACAGGCCGGAACTGGAAATACATTTTGGCGATAATACAAGTGAATGGGTGTTTAGATTTCCACCGGTTGATGATTCAATAAATTATATTAGAACAAATACTTATGTTACTAATCACACTTATCCCGGGCCAGGAACATATGAAATATTTATGGAAGACCCAAACCGCAATGATGGTGTAGAAAATATTCCAAATTCTGTTTCAATTCCTTTTTCAATAAGAACAATTATCATTATTAATCCTGCGCTTGGTTATAATGATTCACCAATATTGTTAAATCCGGCTATTGATTTTTATGCAGTTAACAAATACTTTGAATATAATCCGGCAGCTTATGATCCTGATGGTGATAGCTTATCATACAAACTTGTACCATGTACAGGTGAAGATGGCCAGCCAATTGAAAACTACACTCTTCCTACTGCCAGTGATACAATTTATATTGATGAAATAACGGGTCTTTTTGTGTGGGACGTTCCTACGGTTGCAGGAATATTTAATATTGCTATTTCAATTGAGGAATTTAGAACTGGAATCAAAATAGGCGAAATAGTACGTGATATACAATTTGAAACTAAAGAAACAGATAACAATGCACCTGTAATTTTTGCTATTGATGAAACGTGTATAAAAGCTACCGAAATGCTTTCTTTTGATGTAAAGGCAACTGATGCAGAGGATGACGAAATTATTTTATCAGCATTAGGCGGGCCATTCCTGGTTGACGTGTTACCTGCATCATTTCCTGAAGTAACAGGTGTATCAGAAGTTAATGGAACCTTTGAATGGAATACACACTGTAATCATGTTAGAAACCAGCCATATTTAGTCCTGTTGCGAGCCAAAGATAATAACCCTGACTTAAGTTTAGTTGGAAATAAAGACGTTTATATTTATGTTATTGCGCCACAAGTTGAAAACATTATTTTAAAACCAACAAACAATTCAATTGAAATAAACTGGGACAAGGCTAAATGTGATAATGCTGAAGGATACAAAATATACCGTAAAAATAGTTCTGAAAGTTACCAGCCGGATAGTTGTCAGCAAGGATTACCAGATTCACTGGACTTTGAATTAATAACAACTATTGAAGATATTAACAATACTGTTTTTATTGACAATAATAACGGAACAGGCCTGAACCAGGGCTTTACTTACTGTTATCATGTAACTACATATTATGATGACGGAGCTGAAAGTTATGCTTCTGAAGAAGTGTGCTCACCACTTGTTAAGGGAATACCAGTGATAACCAATGTTAGTATTCATGATAAAATAGATCAATCAGATTCAATTTATCTTGCATGGTCTAAACCAACAGAATTTGATACTATATGGGCGCCCGGACCTTATAAATATAAAATATACAGGTCGAACGAT
>DAOVJU010000517.1 GCA_030632095.1 Chlorobiota bacterium | reverse complement strand
TTTCCATATGCTTCCCCATATTTTCTTGAATTAACCCGTTAGTTCTGCAAAAATCTGTGTTGCCTCTGAAAAACCTCGAAAAGCTGTATAATAATTTTATATCGAACTCAGGTTAATAGCTTACTGATCACATTAGGTAAGCCCCCACTATACATTCTAATTATAATAAAAATGCCGGTTGTTAAATACACCGGCATTTTTCATAATTAAAATCATAAAATATGCATAAATAGGAAATAATAAAGATTTTTAAAGCCTTATCTTTTTTAATTTTAAAAATATTATGGTTATTTTATCAAAAAATTGTCTCCATGATGATTATTCGAAAAACGATATTGTTAATAGCGCTTTTTTTTTCTTTTAGTAGTTCTTATTCCCAGAAACTAAATTTCAGACAATTTTCAGTAGAAGACGGTTTGTCGCAATCCCAGGTTTTTGATATCGCGCAAGATGCATATGGAAATATGTGGTTTGCAACTTATGGAGGAGGAATTACTATATATAATGGATCAGTAGCCAAATATTTATCTATTGATGAAGGCCTTCCAAATTACAGCATAACAAAGCTTTTATTGGCATCGGATAGTACAATGTGGATTGGTACTATTAATGGTTTGGTTATTTATAAAGATGATAAAATTATTAATATAGACACTGCAAATGCAATTAAAACACACATCTATGATTTTGCAGAAGACAAAAACAATGTAATTTGGATAGCAAACTATGAAGGATTATGGAAATATAGTTTGGATGGTTTTCAAAATCTATTCATCCCAGAGACTGAAAACAGTACAATTTCTGCATTACACATAGATTTTGACAATAAATTATGGATAGCATCAATGCAGTATGGTATTATAGTTTATGATGGAGAGCTATTTGTAAATAATGTATTCCCGGAACTGAAAGGTCAATGGATTGAGAGTATTTATCAGGATCACGATAGTGTTTTTTGGTTTGCCACTACATCTGGAGTATACTATTCTGCAAAAGGTCATCTTAAAAAACTAACTAAAAAGTTTAAAAATCCAAATGATGTTTTCAACGTAATTTATAAAGATTTGAATAATAATTTATGGTTAGGAAAAGAACATAATGGATTAGTGATTATCAGAGAAAACGAAACTTTATATTTAAATAAAAACCAGGGACTTGGATTTACAAGCATTCTTGACATTTTCCCAGACAGGGATGGTGATATTTGGATAGCTACTGATGGTGGAGGAGTAAGCATTTTTAACGGGTTCTTATTTTCTCATTATGATTTTAGTGATATCTCTGACAATTTTATCATGGAAATCCTTATTGATGATGAAAATAACAAATGGCTTGGGACTGAAAGTGGAGGTGTTATTTTCATGAGCGAAAGCAGAAGATTTGTAATTACTGATAAAGATGGGCTTGCAGGGAATGTAATTAATGATATTGCACAAGATAAGAAGGGCAATATCTGGTTTGCCACGATGAGCGGATTAAGCAAATACAATGGTGTTTCATTTAAAAATTATTACAGGTCAGATGGACTTGTTTCAGATACTATTTTAAGCCTCCTTGCCGATAGTGATGAGAATATCTGGTGCGGAAGCATGGGTAATGGCATATGTAAATTTAATGGTAAGAAGTTTAAACATTTTAATAATGATGTTGATTTTGGCAGTGAGTATATCTGGGATATGCATCAGGGCAGTGGTGGTAAAATATATTTTGGGGCAGAACACGGATTAAGGGTTTATGATGGACATAGTTTTAAGAAATATACAGAAGATGATGGTTTAAGTTCAAATGAAATAGCTTCTATAACAGAAGATGAAGATGGAATTATTTGGATTGGCTTTGAAGATATTTGTTCATATGATGGTGAAAAGTTCAGAAGCTACAACCTGGATGATAAGTTAAAATCACATGTAATTTATTTCATACATTTTGATGATTTGGGAAATTTAGTTATAGGAACCGAACAAGGGCTCGAAAGCGTTACTTTTAATGAAAACAAAGATATTGTTAATGTAAGGCACTTCGGCAAAAGCGATGGCTTTACCGGAATTGAATGTAATGATAATGCTGTTACAGTTGATGATAACGGACATATGTGGATTGGCACTATTAAAGGTTTAACAATATACAAGCCCGGGGAAATTTTAATTGACACAATTCCTCCTCAAACTTATATTTCCAGTATTAAACTTTTTTATGAAAATACCGATTGGTCAGTTTATACTTCTGAATTATCGAAAGAATTCAAATTACCTTTAAATCTAAAACTTCCCCACAACAAAAACACACTGACTTTTGAGTTTATAGCCATAAATTATAATATACCGGAAAAAGTCAAATACCAATTCAAACTCAAAGGATGGGATGAGGACTGGCAACCTGTAACAAGTAAAAATGAAGCAACTTTTACCAATATCCCTCATGGAAAATTCACGTTCATGGTAAAAGCGTGTAATCATGATGGAATATGGAATGAAGAATCAGTTGAATTTGCATTTGAAATTATTTCCCCTTTTTGGTATAAATGGTGGTTTATTGTAATAGCAATAATTGTATTAGGATTGCTCATTTACAGTTATATCTTTATAAATACCTTACGGTTACAAAGGCTACATACCTTGCTCACTCAAAAAGTAACCGAAAGAACACGATTATTAAATCAACAAAAAAATGAACTGGTTACGTCCTTGAAAGTTAATAAAGAACAAAATGAAAAACTCGAGTTAGCCTATGAAAAGGTAAAAGAATCCTCCCGCCTAAAAGAAATATTTTTAGCAAATACAAGTCATGAGATCCGTACACCTCTGAATGTTATAATTGGTTTTACCAATTTGCTACTTAAATCAAAACTAGATCGTAAACAGTTAACATATTTAAATAATATTCGGGTTTCAGGTAACAATTTACTGGTTGTACTTAACGATATCCTTGATTTCTCAAAAATAGAGGCGAATAAATTAACATTAGAAACCACCGATTTTAAAATTCGCGAAGTGGTTGAAAACTGTTACATGGCTTCGGCAGCGAAAGCTAAAGAGAAAAAACTTG
>DAOVJU010000270.1 GCA_030632095.1 Chlorobiota bacterium | reverse complement strand
CTGAAATTGTGAGAAATTCCATTACCGCTTGTCCTTTCACTCTACTCTACTGGCATTTTAATATGGCCCTAATCAATCCATACTTTTTTACCAAGTTGTGTTTGGCCTTAGTGTATGTTAACAAAATAAATGCCCGTGTTCCAGGAATTCGTATTTATTTCATACATGCCGGCAATGGATTTTTGAATCATATTGTGATAAACCATTTTACCATTATAACTGATAATATCGAAGTAAATTGAGTTTTCAGTAATGTTTTTTAATTTAATAATCAGTATTCCAACTTTATTAATGTGAATAGACAATATTTCAGGAATTTCTTTATTTGGGTCACTGACTACTGAAATACTTCGGATTTTACTAAAAGAAAATTGTCCGTCAAGATCGGTTTGTTTTAGCCTGCAATAAGATCTTCCAGGTAAAGGATTATAATCATATTCCAGATAGTTAATAAATGATTACTGTTACCGGCATTATTACTTAATTCCTACATCACTCTTTCGCTCTTTCACCTTCTCACTTTTCTTAACAATTTATAAACATTCTTTCTTAACTTTTTAATTTGAAGTATCTTTGTTTTCTTGCTATAAATTTATGGGAAAATCTTCAGAAATAGTTAAAACTCCGCTGATGAAACAATATTTCAGCATTAAGGCAAAACATCCTGATGCTATATTATTATTCAGGGTTGGTGATTTTTACGAAACTTTTTCTGACGATGCCATAAAAGCTTCAGGAATTCTTGGGATTACATTGACCAAACGTGCCAATGGAGCAGCTTCTTTTGTTGAATTAGCAGGGTTTCCACACCATGCGCTTGATACTTATTTACCTAAACTGGTAAGAGCAGGACAAAGAGTTGCCATTTGTGAACAATTGGAAGATCCAAAACTAACCAAAAAAATAGTAAAAAGAGGTGTAACCGAATTGGTTACGCCTGGTGTAACTCATAATGAGAATGTACTGGAACATAAAGAAAATAATTTTCTGGCTTGTGTTCATATTGAGAAGCAAATTTCAGGAATTGCATTTTTAGATATTTCAACCGGTGAGTTTTATACGGCAGAAGGAAGTCATGAATATATAGATAAACTTTTACAAAGCTTTCTGCCCAAAGAAGTCTTATTTGAGAAAAGTAAATCCGGGATGTTTTCAGAATTGTTTGGCTCAAAGTTTTATACTTATGGATTGGATGATTGGGTTTTCACTGAAGATTCTGCACACGATCGTTTACTACAATCATTTGGTACAAAATCACTTAAAGGTTTTGGTATTCAGAATTTGCATTACGGAATTGTAGCATCAGGAGCCATTCTACATTATCTTGACATCACTCAAAACGAAAAAACCAGTCATATAACTAAAATTTCAAGAATTGATGAAGATAATTTCGTGTGGTTAGATAAGTTTACTATACGAAACCTGGAGCTTTTCTCAGCACTTAATGAAGGGGCAAAAACATTAATTCAAATTCTTGATCGTACAATTTCTCCGATGGGGGCCAGAATGCTTAAACGTTGGCTGATACTACCGTTGAAAAACATTCAACCAATTAATGATAGATTCGAAGTAGTTGAACATCTACTTAATAATAAAGACATTAAAACTGAACTTGAAATTCATGTAAAACAAATAGGAGATTTAGAAAGAATTGTTTCAAAAGTTGCTTTGGTAAGAATTTCTCCCAGGGAGGTTGTTCAACTAAAAAATGCATTAACTGCAATTGTTCCTATAAAAGAATTGTGCAATAATTCAAACAATAGTCAGCTTAAAATTATTGCTGAACAGTTAAATCCATGTTCTACAATTAAAGAAAGAATTGAAAGGGAAATAAAAGCTGATCCACCAAATTTGGTAAGTAAAGGGAATGTTATAGCTGAAGGCATTTCAGACGACCTGGATGAACTCAGAAGCATTGCTTATTCAGGTAAAAATTTTCTTGCAAAAATGCAGGAAAGAGAGAGCGAAAGAACAGGAATTCCTTCATTAAAAATAAGTTTTAATAATGTTTTTGGCTATTATATTGAAGTCAGAAATACACATAAAGATAAAGTGCCCGAAGAATGGATCAGGAAGCAAACCCTTGTAAGCGCAGAACGATATATTACTGAAGAATTGAAAGAATATGAGCAAAAAATATTGGGTGCAGAAGAAAAAATTGTAGAACTGGAAACTAAATTATTCAACGATCTGGTTTTTAGCCTTGGGGAATATATTCAGGCAATTCAATTAAATGCAAACCTTATTGCTAAACTTGATTGCTTAATGTCTTTTGCTACAAACGCCATAGATAATGATTATACAAAACCGGAACTTAACGATTCGGATGCAATAGATATTAAACTCGGAAGGCATCCGGTTATCGAAAAACAATTACCCATTGATGAAGAATATGTGCCCAATGATGTATATCTTGATAATAGGGAGCAACAAATTATCATCATAACCGGTCCTAACATGGTCGGAAAATCCGCTCTTTTGAGGCAGACTGCACTGATTGTTATCATGGCTCAAATTGGCAGTTATGTGCCTGCAAAAGCTGCAAATATTGGAGTTGTTGATAAAATATTTACAAGGGTTGGCGCCTCTGATAATATTTCGCTAGGTGAATCAACCTTTATGGTTGAAATGAATGAAGCTGCCAGTATATTGAATAATTTGTCAGACAGAAGCTTAATATTATTGGATGAATTGGGAAGAGGAACAAGTACATATGATGGAATTTCTATAGCGTGGGCAATTGCAGAGTTTATCCATGAGCATCCAAAAGCAAAAGCAAAAACATTATTTGCTACACATTATCATGAATTGAATGAGATGGAGAATTCATTCTCCAGGATAAAAAATTATAATGTATCGGTTAAAGAAGTTGAAAATGATGTTTTGTTTATAAGAAAACTTGTTAGGGGAGGAAGTGAACACAGTTTTGGAATACATGTAGCAAGGATGGCCGGTATGCCAAAGAGTGTTGTCAACAGGGCGAATCAAATACTTAAAGAATTAGAAGACACACATGGTAAAAGTTCATTATCAAAGCCTGTTGGCGATTTAGCAGAAAATCGTGAAGGTTTCCAGATGAGCTTTTTCCAGTTGGATGATCCGGTTTTGAAACAGATCAGAGATGAGATAGCAAATATTGATATTAATAATTTAACTCCTATTGAAGCATTGAATAAACTCAATGAGATAAAGAAACATATAGGTTTTTAAGGTTCAAAGTTCAAAGTTGAAAAGGTTCAATGTTTATTCTTGACAAAAAATAATTAAATTTTCATTTTGATATAAAAAAATGGATTATATTTGCAGTCCCAAAAGCGAAAATAGCTCAGTTGGTAGAGCACGACCTTGCCAAGGTCGGGGTCGCGGGTTCGAGTCCCGTTTTTCGCTCAATAAAAGAGAAAAAGTTCTTATAATAGGCGAAGGTCGTGGTCGCGGGTGCCGAAAAACACAAATCTTTGATTTGATAGTTTTCCGAGCATCCACGAAACAGAATCAAAATTGAAAATTTTGACTGTTTCGGGATTCGAGTCCCGTTTTTCGCTCTTTTTTTATGCTCTTTTGTATAAGAAGCCCAGGTGGCGGAATTGGTAGACGCGCTGGACTTAAAATCCAGTGGCCATTGTGGCCGTGCCGGTTCGATCCCGGCCCCGGGTACAGAAAAGCCCTCAGGTCAGTTGATTTGACGGCTTTTTTGTTTTTAAATACTTTTATTTAGAAACAAGCTTTTACAAGATGCTTAACAAAATCTTATTAAAATATGTTTTTTTTGAATTATTTATTATATAATTTAGTGTATTAAATCTTAAAATTTTAAACAATGAAAAAAACATTATTATTTAGCTTTTTTGTTGGGTGTGCTATTATAGCTTTTTTTGCTTTTACAACGAAAGAAAAGCAAGATGTTTCCCCTGGTGATGAATTAAATCTTGGATTTCCTGAAGATGTTCATACAATACTTGAAACCTCGTGTTTTGATTGCCACACTGCAGAATCGAAAAAGAATTATGCCAATAAAAAATTGAATTTTAGAGAATGGACAAATTATGATGACGTAAAAAAAATAGCAAAACTTAATGATATTTGTGAAGAAATTACCGAAGGAAAAATGCCAACGAAAAAATATCTGGAGCAGTACCCCAACCGTAAATTAAATGCAGAACAGGTTACTCTCATATGTAAATGGACTGAAGAAGAAGGTAATAGGCTTATGGAGAATAAATGATAAAATGAAAAACTATAGCCTTATCAAAGCTCAATTTTGAATTTTTTAAGAATTTCTGTGTTAGGAATACCTTTTTCATCATAGCCTTTTAATTTGTAATAAGCTTTAAGCATTTTGTTTAATGGCACTTTGTACTGTTTTTTGTCGCTTTTTCTGCCTTCATTTAAAAATCGTTCAGGTAAAGTATCATCATTGTGGTTAATTCCTTCGCGGGTATTCATATATCGTTCTAATAAATGAATCCGTTTTCCGGCTTTTAACATTTCTTTTTGTGATAATCTTATACCGGTTATTGCTTCATACGATTTGCTGTATGTACTTACGTCCATTAATAAAAGTGCTAATTTTGGCATGTATTGCATTACCAAATTTAACAAAAACCCAGGTGTGTTTTTTACAATGAAAGGTTCAAGGATATATGCATATGAAGTAAACTGACATCCATGCATTGAGTTAATTGCTGCATTCAGGTTCTCAAAAAAAGCGGTAAATTTTACTTTAGCTAAAGTAGTATAAGGATTTATTAATCCCACCGTTGCTTCTAGAGCAAAAAATGCTGTTGATAAATGGCAACCACCGCGATTAGCAACCGCATAAGAAAGTCCTTGTCCCCAGCATCCGCGAGGGTCGTATGCGGCAATCTCCATTCCTTTTACATGAATGGCAAAATCTTTTCCACCATATTTTTCAGACAACTTACGCGTTCCATTTGCTAAATCATCACCTAATTCATTCCGGTAAGCAATGTCATTTATGGTTTGCTCTATTTCTGCACTTGAACCAAATTTAAGCTTAGATTTAATCAGGCCTTTTTCTGTAGCTTCCATAGCCCAACCCAGGACATTTCCTGTTGTTATGGTATCTATACCTAATTTTCCGCATTGGTCGTTCCATTGTGCAATAGCAACCGGATCAAATATTTCGAGGTTAGGCCCTAGCAAACCTGTTGTTTCATATTCCGGAATGGCCATAGTTTTTCCGTTAAATTCGCCCTCATGTCCACATAAAATAGTACATGGTTTGCAGGTTTTATGGCGCTTTGTATATATTTTTTCATACAATTCCCCTGATACTTTATGTGCATCAGGATGAGATCCGTCACTAAAATTATGTACCGGTAATATGTTTGCATCATTGCACATGTTAATGTGTGAGAGGGTGCCATATTTTCTATACTTTTCTGCAGTTATATAATTTCTGTTTATGTATTTAGTTCCTTTCTTTTTAATTGTTTTAAGTTCCTGGTTTTTAACAGCCTTAAGCTTTACATTTTTCCCGATAGCCACAATAGCCTTAATGTTTT
>DAOVJU010000314.1 GCA_030632095.1 Chlorobiota bacterium | reverse complement strand
GGGGTATACCATTTGAAAAACTGTAAAATATCCTAAACTTCCACCATTGCTATTTACTGATTTATCATCAGAAGTTTCCCTGGCAACTTTCGCGAAATCTTCACCATTAATAATTCTTTCCCTAATTTTCATTATTTTATTATACACTTCCAATGTATCTTTTGGAACTGCATATTCATCTAACCGCAATAAAATGTGACTTGCTTTCACATCTGTTTTCATCCGTTCATAAGCTTCTTGCATTAATTCTTTCTGAATACTTTCATTGGTTAAATAAGGTTTTTCCAACTGTCTTCTATAACCTTGCAGTTCTACTTCAAATGCTTTCAGTGTATCTAATCCAAAGCGCTCAGCTTCAAGTACTTTTAGTTTGAAATTTATAAACAGATCCAAATATTCTTCTAATGAATTCTGGTCAATCACTGAGTCGGTATTGTTTTTCTTATATATTCTCTCAAATTCTGAAATTGTGATATCAACCGAATCAATGGTAATAAGTATTTCATTTTCTGGCTCTTGCGCATAATTAATTGTACTGGCAAATATTAAACTTACTATACATGCTATTAAGAAATGTTTTTTCATTTTTACTTTATATTTAGAATTATTTAAACGATTTATATTAATATTTATTATCTACTGTAATTAGGAGCTTCTCTTGTAATGGTTACATCATGCGGATGACTTTCTTCCATTCCTGAGTTCGTGATTTTTACAAATTTAGCTTCCTTGAGTTCATTAATATCCCTTGCCCCGCAATATCCCATACCAGCTCTCAATCCACCCAATAACTGATATACAACTTCTGTTAATGTTCCCTTATATGGTACTCTTGCTGCAATACCTTCCGGGACAAGTTTTTTAATATCATCTTCAACATCCTGGAAGTACCTGTCTTTTGAACCTTTTTGCATGGCTTCAATTGAACCCATTCCACGATATGCCTTAAATTTTCTTCCCTGATAAATAATTGTTTCACCAGGAGATTCTTCAACACCTGCAAAAAGAGAACCTGCCATTACTGAATGTGCTCCTGCAGCTATTGCTTTAACAATGTCGCCTGAGTATCTTAAACCTCCATCGGCAATAATAGGAATATTTGTATCTTTCAAAGCCTTTGCCACATCATAAATAGCTGAAAGTTGTGGAATCCCAACACCAGCAATAATTCTTGTAGTACAAATTGATCCCGGCCCAATTCCAACCTTAACAGCATCTGCCCCGGCTTTTACTAAATCTAATGCAGCTGCCCCAGTACCTACATTTCCTGCAACAATATCAACATCTTTAAATGATTTTCTTGCTAATTTAATTGCTTCTATGACGCCTTTTGAATGACCATGAGCAGTATCAATAACAAATGCATCAACATCTGCATCAACCAATTGTTCAATTCTTTCTAATATATCAGGAGTTACTCCAACTGCTGCAGCTACGCGTAATCTTCCTTTATCGTCTTTACAGGCATTTGGCTTGTCCTTAGCTTTAGTGATATCTTTGTATGTTATTAGCCCAATCAGTTTATTATTACTATCAATTACCGGTAATTTTTCGATTTTAAATTCCTGAAGAATATTTGCAGCCTCATCAAGATCAATTGTTTGATCAGTGGTTACCAGATTCTCACTGGTCATTATTTCTTTTATCGGTATTTTAAAGTTTTTCTCAAAACGCAAATCGCGATTTGTTACAATGCCAATTAGTGAATGATTACCATCAACAACAGGAATTCCACCAATTTTGTACTCGCTCATCATATTCAAAGCATCTTCTACTTTGGCATTTGGCCCAATTGTAAGCGGGTCGATTATCATACCATTTTCAGACCGTTTTACAATTTTCACCTGTTGGGCCTGGTTGCTTATATCCATGTTCTTATGAATTACACCTATTCCTCCTTCCCTGGCAATAGCAATTGCAAGGTTTGACTCAGTAACCGTATCCATAGCGGCAGACACAATAGGGGCGTTTAGTATAATATTTCTTGAAAAGCGGGTTGAAATATTTACTTCCCGGGGTAATATCTGTGAAAAAGCCGGAATTAATAATACATCATCAAATGTGAATCCATCTTGCGCAATTTTATCTTTAATAAAAGACATTGGATGTAAAATTTTGTATTTTTAAAAATTGCGCCAAAATACAAAAAATACTTGATGCAAAATATTATTTTGTCTATTTAAATCAGTGAGATTATGATTTTAAAAGTCGAAGACGTATTGAAATCATTAAAACGAACTGATCCCGACTGCAAAGCATGTCGGGATCTAATAGGGTTATATTCCACAGCTTGCGGTGAATAAAGAAAAACAATATATGCTTGAAATACTTCGTTGCTTGCAATGGGGAGTTTCATTTCATTTATATCTTTTAATTGATTTTTAATTCTGTAATTAGTAATTTATTGTGAACTTGTATCATCAAATATTACTGAAATATTGGGGTTATTCGCAGTTCAGACCATTGCAGGAAGATATTATTATATCTATTGCAAATGGAAATGACACATTGGGCTTGTTGCCTACCGGAGGTGGAAAATCAATTACATTCCAGGTTCCTGCGCTTGCGAAAGAAGGAATTTGCCTGGTTATTACTCCATTAATTGCTCTAATGAAAGATCAGGTTGAAAATCTTAAAAAGCGGGGAATTAAGGCAACAGCGATCTATTCAGGTATGACGAAACATGAGATAGATTTGAACTTTGAAAATTGTATATACGGAAATGTTAAGTTTTTGTATTTATCACCTGAAAGGTTGGGTACAGAAATTTTTAAGGAGCGTGTAAAAAAAATGAAAATAAATCTGATCGCAATTGATGAATCTCATTGCATCTCACAATGGGGTTATGATTTCAGACCTTCATATTTAAAAATCTCAGAATTAAGGGATATTGTCCATGATGTCCCATTTTTGGCATTAACAGCAACAGCAACACCCGAAGTTGTTGACGATATTCAGGAAAAGTTGCATTTTCAAAAGAAAAATGTTTTACAAAAAAGTTTTGAGAGGAAGAACCTGGTTTATGTTGTTAGACATGTTGAAGATAAACTAAAATATCTTGTAAAAATTATATCTAAAGTAAAAGGTTCAGGTATTGTATATGTTCGTAACAGAAAGAAAACAAAAGAAATAGCTGTTTATTTAAGAGAAAATAAAATTACCGCGGATTACTATCACGCGGGTTTATCTCATGAATTAAGGAACAGGAAGCAGGAAAACTGGAAAAACAATCGAATTCAGGTAATAGTATCAACAAATGCATTTGGAATGGGAATTGATAAACCGGATGTACGGTTTGTTGTACATTTAGATATGCCTGACTCAATAGAAGCATATTTCCAGGAAGCAGGCCGTGCCGGAAGGGATGAAAAAAGAGCCTATGCAGTATTACTATATCATGAGGAGGATAAGAAAAAAATACATCAAAGAATTGAGCGTAGCTTTCCTGAGATTTCAAAAATAAAGGACACTTATCATGCTCTTGGAAATTTTTTTCAAATACCAGTTGGAGGCGGAAAGAATAATGTTTATGAATTTCAAATCAGTGATTTTATCTCCAATTATAAACTTGAATTGATAAAAACCTTTAATAGTTTAAAAATACTACAGCGCGAAGGTTATATTGAACTTACTGATGAACTGGATAATCCATCAAGAATTATTTTCTTAATGAATCGTGAGGACCTTTATAAATTCCAGGTTTCACATGTAAAGCTTGATGGTTTCATTAAGTTGTTACTTCGCTCATATACTGGCGTATTTCATGATTATGTTATTATTGATGAGAATGAATTAGCTAGAAAGGTAAATACAAACAGAGATATAATTTACCAGTATTTATTAAGCCTGGGAAGGTACAAAGTAATAAATTACATTCCCCAGAAAAAAACCCCGCTAGTTGTATATACCGAAGAACGGCTTGATGAAAAAGCATTATACATTTCACCGGAAAACTATAAAAACCGTAAAGAAAGATTTACCAACCGGGTTAATGCAATGCTTGAATATGCAACTGAATCAACAATATGCAGAAATCAATATTTATTAAGATATTTCGGTGAAAAAGACCCATATCAATGTGGAAATTGTGACATATGTTTGAAGCGCAATGAATTGGATTTAAGTACTTACGAATTTGATATTATTGTGAACGAATTGAAAGTAATATTGAAACGAAATCCAATAAAGTTAGAAGATTTGGTGGATTCAGTTTCTCAAAAAGAAGAAAAAACCATAAAAGTAATCCGCTGGTTGCTTGATAATAATAAAATTCACTATGATGATAATAACTTATTAAACTGGAAATAAATATTTGGTGTTTTTTAAAATAATGCGCTATGGAGAATAATATAGAAAACCTGGTGTATTCAAAAAATGTTGTGGAATTCCTGACTGTTGCCAGTGATTACTGTAATTTCATGGATGATCTTACTGAATATACATCTAAGGATTTTATTAACAGGTCTTTAAAGCTTTTACCTTTATTGTATTTAAAAGCATCGCTCTTGCCAAAAATGCAAGTTGAAGATACAATAGAAATTGAAAAGTTTGTTGCACAGGAAGAATGGCAGTATGTACATAATAAAGTTGCCGGTATAATGGGTGATTTAAATCCATATACGGAAATAACTGATCCACAAAATGATGAAACAGATGAACCGGTTTTGGTTAGTATTAGTGAAAACTTTGCAGATATTTACCAGGATATGAAGGATTTTGTTAGTCTGTATCAAATAGGCACAATTGAGATTATGTGTGATGCAATTGTTGAATGTAAAGATAATTTTGAGAATTACTGGGGACAGAGCCTGGTTAATGTACTTAGGGCATTACATTATATTTATTATTCCCAAAACCATAACCTGAATAATTCATAAATTATCTATTCCGAGCTGAAATTACCGGCTATAATTGAAAATGCTCAAATTTCGCTTCTCACCATAACCAAGGCTATGGCTGTGAGGCTCAATTCTGCGCTTTCCAATTCTATTGGTACTT
>DAOVJU010000290.1 GCA_030632095.1 Chlorobiota bacterium | reverse complement strand
CTTCTCCCAGAATCTGGCCAAAAGATGGCGGGCTTAACCGGGCTTGTGCAAATTTAACAGCAGTATTTATAACATCCTTATTCTTTGTAACCATGGCTCCAATTCTAACTCCACAAGCACTATATCTTTTTGATACAGAATCCATTAAAACAACATTTTGCTCAATACCTTTTAAATGCATTGCAGAAAAATGTGCAAGCCCATCATAACAAAATTCCCGGTATACTTCATCAGAAAAAAGGTATAAATCATATTCTTTCACTATATCTCTTAACTGATTTAGTTCATCTTCAGAATACAAATAACCGGTAGGATTATTTGGATTGCATATTACTATTCCTTTGGTTTTTGGTGAAATTAATTCTTTGAATTTATCAACAGGGGGGAGTGCAAAACCATCTTCAATACTTGAAGTAATTGGTTTTACAACTACACCGGCCGATACTGCAAAGCCATTGTAATTTGCATAAAAAGGTTCTGGTATAATTATTTCATCTCCGGGGTTCAAACAACTGAGAAATGCAAAAACAATTGCTTCAGATCCTCCTGTTGTAATGATCATTTCCGTATGGTCAACATCAATGTTAATGTTTTGATAATACCCGGCCAGTTTTCTTCGGTAAGATTCATTACCTGCTGAATGGCTATATTCAACAACATGTTCACTGTAATTTCTTACTGCGTTCAATGCAATTTCCGGGGTTTTTATATCCGGTTGCCCAATATTCAAATGATATACTTTACGCCCTTTGCTTTTTGCTTCTTCGGCATAAGGGACTAATTTCCTGATAGGTGAGGCAGGTATTTGCTTGCCTCTTTCAGATAGTTTTGGCATTTTACCTAAATATTTTATGTGATGTATACTAGTTATTAATTCTTGGTGTCGTTGTTACTTTAGTTTTTTCCAGATAAGGTGTTGTATTGTTAATTTTTGTTTTAGCTTTTGTATCAACAACTTTTCCGGTAATTTTCAGTCTAACAGGAGAACTTCTTGCATTGGAATACACTGTAATGCTTTTTGAAATTGTACCAACACGATTAGTATTATATTTTACCTTAATAGTAGCTGTTTTTTTCTTTTTAAGGGGTTCTTTTGGCCAACTGGGAACTGTGCAACCACATGAAGAACGGACATTTTCAAGAATTAAAGGTTCTTTTCCGGTGTTTGTAAACTCAAATTCACACATGCCATTGCTCCCTTTTTCAATAGTTCCATAATTGTGAACCAATTTGTTAAAAGAAATTTCAGGTAATTTTTTATTTTCTTTAGTTAATTCTGTTTTATCCTGGGCATTTATATATTGAAAAGCAAACATCCCAACCATTACCAAATAAAGTAACTTCTTCATAATAATAATAATTTAATTTTTATTCAATTTGATATGCAAAACTACATGTTAATTAGGAAAAAGTGAAGTTGTTTTCAATTTTTTTGGTCAAAACAAGATTTTTATCATTACAAATAACTGAAACTTCAAGCAAAATCTTGAGAAATTTATATTTTTGCAGGTTCATATAAAAAATAAACTACTACTACAAATTTAATGGCTAATATTTTAATGATAAAATGATTAAATGCGTAAATTATAAACATATGAAACCCTCATGCACTATTGTACAAAAAAGAAAATGAATAAAAATGAGGGTTCCACGGTATTTGAATTACTAATGTTAAATTTTTACTAATTCTAAACAATTGAAAAACAAATGTTTAACTAAATTTTATACTAGTGAAATAACATTTAAGCATTTTATCATTTACGCATTTGCTTATTTCCCTAAAATAACTGTAGAGCCAAAAATAACACATTTAATTTGAAAGCTTTACAATGAAAGATATTCCAACAAAGTACGATCCGGCAAAAACTGAAGATAAATGGTATGCATATTGGATGAATCATGGATTTTTTCATTCTGAACCTGATGACAGGGATTTATATTCAATTGTTATCCCGCCCCCAAATGTTACCGGGGTGCTTCATATGGGACATATGTTGAATAATACAATTCAGGATGTTTTAGTCAGGCGTGCCCGTATGTTGGGAAAGAATGTTTGCTGGGTTCCTGGTACAGATCATGCTTCTATTGCAACAGAGGCAAAGGTAGTAGCTAAATTAAAGGAGGAAGGAATAGATAAATCTGACATTACCAGGGAAGAATTCTTGAATTATGCATGGGAATGGAAAGAAAAACACGGAGGTATAATTCTGGAGCAATTGAAGAAACTTGGAGCATCATGTGATTGGGAAAGGACTAAATTTACCATGGATGATGATTTATCAGAAAGTGTGATTGATGTGTTTATAGACTTGTTCAAGAAAGGATATATTTACCGTGGTGTGCGAATGGTAAACTGGGATCCACAGGCACAGACAGCAATCTCGGATGAAGAAGTAATCTATAAAGAAGAGAAATCTAAATTGTATTATGTTAGATATAAAATTGAGGGTTCGGACGATTATATAACAATTGCAACAACACGCCCTGAAACAATATTAGGCGATACGGCTGTATGTATTCATCCTGAAGACGGGCGATTTATTCATCTTAAAGGAAAAAAAGTTATTATACCTTTAGTTGAAAGGGTTTCCCCAATAATTGAAGATGAATATGTTGACCCTGAATTTGGTACAGGGGCACTAAAAATAACTCCTGCCCATGATATAAACGATTATGAATTGGGGCATAAACATAATCTGGAAACAATAGATATTTTTAACGATGATGGTACACTATCTGAAAAAGCTATTTTATTTGTTGGAGAAGACCGTTTTAAAGTACGTGATTTAATTACAAAAGAACTTGAAGATAAAGGGCATTTAGTAAAGGTTGAAGATTACATAAATAAGATTGGATATTCCGAAAGGACTGATTCTGTAATTGAACCTAAATTATCAATGCAATGGTTCCTGGATATGAGAGAATTATCAAAACCGGCATTGGAAAATATAATGAATGATACCATAAAAATACATCCCCCTAAATTTAAAAACACTTACAGGCACTGGATGGAGAATGTAAAAGACTGGTGTATTTCAAGGCAATTATGGTGGGGACACAGGATACCGGCGTATTATATTAAAGGCACAAATGAATTTGTTGTTGCAAAAAATTATGAAGATGCCTTTCAAATGGCAAAAATTAAGGCATTTAATCTAAATTTAAAAAAGGTTGAATTAGAACAAGATAACGATGTTCTTGATACATGGTTTTCTTCCTGGTTATGGCCAATTTCTGTGTTTGATGGCATAAGGTATCCTGAAAATAAAGACATCAAATATTATTATCCGACTAATGACCTGGTAACTGCTCCTGAAATATTGTTTTTCTGGGTTGCCAGAATGATTATTGCAGGTTATGAATATCGTGGGGAGCAGCCTTTTAATAATGTTTATTTAACAGGTATTGTTCGTGATACGCAACGAAGGAAAATGTCAAAATCTTTGGGAAATTCACCAGATCCAATTGAGTTAATGAAAAAATATGGTGCTGATGGTGTAAGGGTTGGAATGTTATTATGCTCACCAGCCGGAAATGATTTATTGTTTGAAGAAAACCTTCCGGAACAAGGGCGTAATTTTGTAAATAAAATTTGGAACGCTTTCAGATTAGTGAAACAATGGAAAGTTAACGAAAGTATTAAACAGCCGGAACACTCAAAAAAAGCCATTGAATGGTTTGAAGCAAAGCTTAACCAAAGCATGCAAAAGTTAGACGATCATTATAACAAATACCGTCTTTCTGATGCATTAATGATGCTTTACAAATTGTTCTGGGATGAGTTTTCATCCTGGTACCTGGAAATTATTAAACCTGCTTATGAAAAACCAATTGACAAAAAAACCTATGATGCAACTGTTGAATTTTTCGATAAGCTAATTAAACTTCTTCATCCGTTTATTCCATTTGTAACCGAAGAAATCTGGCATTACATTAAAGAAAGGAAAGATAGAGACAGTATTATGATCTCGTTGCAACCGGAAGTAAAAAAGTATGATGAAAATACCCTGGTGAGTTTTGAAAATACGAAGCTGGTTGTGAGTGCTATCAGGACAATAAGAAATGATAAAAATATTGCTCAAAAAGAATTATTAGCATTAAATATTAGAAGTAATGGACAAAAACATGTTGATGATTTTAATAGTGTGTTGACAAAACTTACTAATCTTTCAGAAATAAGGCATATAAACGAAAAAATTGAAGATGCTTCTTCATTCAGGGTATTAACAACCGAATATTATGTTCCGTTAGGTGATAAAATTGATAAAGAAGCAGAACTTAAGAAACTTAAAGATGAGTTGAGATATGCAAAGGATTTTTTAGGTTCTGTATTGAAAAATCTAGGTAACGAACGGTTCGTACAGAATGCACCTGGAAAAGTAGTTGAAATGGAACGAAAAAAACAAGCTGATGCTGAAACTAAAATTAGGGTATTGGAAGACAGGATAAAAAGCTTAAAATAGTTTTCTTATAAAATAATCCTTGAAATGCCTTTATTGTGCTGTTTTTCAAGGATTTCCTTTTTTATCTTGCTAAAATCTTTATCATTTTCAACAAAATTTACATCGCAGGTATCAATAATTAATATACTTATATCTTTTTGTTGCCTGAAAAAATCAAAATATCCTTTTTGTATGCCTGATAAATATTCTGCCGTTATTGATTGTTCATATTCCCTGCCACGTTTCTTTATATTTTCCAATAAATTTTCCACATTTTGATGCAGGTAAACATATAAATCCGGCTTGGGGAGCTGATTGTAAATGATATAAAAAACTTTACTATACAATTTATATTCATCTTCTTTGAGTGTTGATTGCGCAAAAATCAAAGATTTCATAAAGTAATAATCAGCAATAGTAAATGACTTAAATAAATCGCGTTCAGCCAGGTCTTTTTTTAACTGGTTATATCTATCGGCCAAAAATGACATTTCGAGAGGGAATGAATATCTTTCAGGATCGTTATAGAATTTAGGAAGAAAAGGATTGTCGGCAAATTGTTCGAGAATAAGTTTAGCATTATATTCCTCGGCAATTTTCATTGTTAGCGTGGTTTTACCAGCGCCTATATTTCCTTCTATGACGATAAAGTTATAGTTCACCAAATAAAAATAAAATATCTATTAAGTGCCTAAAGTTAAGAATACTTAAAATAAATAAAGGCCATTAAAAGTAAGAAATTTCTACTTTAAACAGCCCCTTTTATAGAAACTTTCGGAAAGTTCTAAACTGGTGTGTTGTTTTTGATTCTTTTTTATAACGAGTAAATCCTACATATTTTATGTAT
>DAOVJU010000239.1 GCA_030632095.1 Chlorobiota bacterium | reverse complement strand
TTTCTACTTTAGTTTCATTTGATGGAAATAAAACAGCCCATGTTGTTTTTAATTCTAAATCATTGTATTTATCGTAAGAGTATCTTTTGCCGGGAATTGTGGCGTTATTTATTTTTAGGCGTTTTAAATATATAAGTGCATCAACCTTATTGGCTGAACAAAACTCCTTCACATGTTTCCAGTTTATTGAATCAGCTAATAATGAAGTACTTGAAACTAATACAATAGCAGTATCTAAAACTTCTGAGCCGTTTATGTATTTATGAAGTCCGTTTATGCAACTTTTCCTGGCATTAATATGTATTGTTTCTTTATCAGATTTGGTAATTTGCAGAGGTTTATCTTTTTTATTGTTGTCAATATAAACTATCCCATAACGATCAATACCTTCAGGGATTTCAATTGATGCAGGTTTTAATATCTGGATCTCAATAGTATTAGTAGAATAGTAATTTTTACTTACATTAGTAGAAGAACAAGATGTAATAATAACAGCAATAAGGCTTATAATTATTATTATTTGTAATTGTTTATAGTTTGTCACTTTCATTTCAATAGTATTTAAGGATTAATATTGAAAAATCTCAAAAAACATGCCAGTAATTAAAAAAGATGAAAAGGTAACTAGCACAAGAAATAAGTTTTTGTTTAGTTATACCCAGACTCTCAAAACATTTTAAAGCTGCCAGTAATTTCATATCTTTGTTTTATTACTTAAAACATATGCTGATATGAATATTAAATTGTTCCCTTTATTCTTTTTATTAATATTTTCATTTAAGGCATTTACTCAAAATGGTGTAACAGAAATTGATCTGGGCGACACACTGTTAGGCGGATTCACTTCACTGGTAATTGATGAATTTGACAATAAATGGATTGGAACATATTCAAATGGATTAATGAAATATGATGGTAACAATGTATTTTTTTACAATGATACTAATTCTGGTTTGCCTTCAAATAAAGTTGAGATTATGTATGAAAACCAAAATACAATATATTGTAAACTTGGAAACGTGACGAGCTCTTCATTGGGAGTTTTTGATGGAACAAACTGGAGTTTTTACTATACAACAAATGGTTTACTTGATGATTATATTTATTGTGCTTTTCATGATGGACAAAAATTATATATTGGTACAAGAAGCGGAGTTTGTATACTTGAAAATGACAATTGGTCTTATTATACCACTGAAAACACTCCTCTTGAATCAAACATGGTAAAAACAATAGACAAAGACCAAAACGGTAATTTGTGGTTTGGTGTTAGTGGAGATACATCTAACGATACAGATTTTACAGGTGGATTATACAAATTCGATGGTAACAACTGGACAAAGTATTGTGCTACGAATTCGATCCTGACGAACGCAGATGGCAGAACAAACATAAAAACAATGAAAGCAGGTAAAAACAACGAATTATGGATCAAACTCTACAAGAATCATGTTTTTCTTTTTTCCGGACAAAGCTTTTATGATATTAATGAACTATACGATTGGACAGTAGACACGTACGAAAAAATCTTTGTAGATAAAAATGGAATAGCATATTTAACGAAATGGGGGTTAATATACGAAATAAATAACTGGCAACTGAATATGTATCAACATATTAAATTTGGGAACTCGTGTATCGCATTTGATTCGCAAAACAAATTTTGGTTTGTAAATACAATTTGGATAAATACTACATTGTATTCATTTAATCAGGATGAGTATTACAGTTTATATTGTACAAATCCTGTTGTAAACAATCAAAACTTCAAATCGCTTGATATCAATAATGTAAAAGCAGGTTATTTAAACAGGGGAGATATGTTTTGGGATCCAGTGGGTAGGGCAAGATATGAGATTCCTAAAGGATCAGGTAAAAACAGTTTATTTGCAACTGCATTATGGATTGGTGGTTTAGACCAGGAAGGGGAATTACATTTGGCAGCCATGAAATACAGGCATGGATATGATTTTTTTCCGGGGCCATTAAATATTTCGAATAACCCCGGGGAAGCAGATTCATCCGTCTGCAAATATTATGATAAGATATGGAAGGTAGACCGTTATGATGTTGAAAACTTAAAGTATCATTTTGAAATGGGAGATATTACAAGTGAAACTTATGGAATACCGGGAGATATATTATCATGGCCAGCCAATGGTTATGAAGGATATGAAGAAAACCTGGCCCCCTTTGTTGATATAAACATGGATGGAACTTATAATCCTTATGATGGAGATTACCCCGATATAAAAGGAGACCAAATGCTCTGGTGGGTTTTTAATGATAATCTTGCAGAACACACAGAAAGTGAGGGCAATTGGGATCCTGAAAACCAGGTCATTCTTTCGACTTTATCTATGGGAATTGAAGTTCAGGCATCAGCTTATGCCTATTTATATGAAGATTCACAAAATGATAGTATAAATGCCATAAATAATACAACATTCATTAATTATAAAATATTTAACCGTTCTGACACTGCTTATGACTCAGTTTATGTAGGAATTTGGACTGAAGCCGATCTTGGTAAATGGGATGACGATTACGTTGGAAGCAACGTTACTTTGAATTCATATTATTTTTATAACGGAAAGCCAATGGATGGTGATGGGAATATGGGTACTTATGGTATAAATCCTCCGGCACAATCCGTAACTTTTTTAAATGCTCCTGTCGAATTGGAAGAAGACAAACCCCTCATGTCAAAGTTTATGATATATTACAGTGCTGGTTATGGACCAATGGCAACTCCGAGGACAAATATTGATTTCTATAATTATCTCAGGGGTTTTTGGCGGGATAATACACAGTTAACTTATGGAGGTGTTGGATATCAATCCGGTGGTGTTCCCTGTGATTATATGTTCCCGGGAGATTCTGATCCGAATGGATACGGAACAGGAGGAATCCCACAAGAACCCTGGTCAGAAGAAACCGAAGGTAATGAACCATTTGACAGGCGTGGTGTAGGAAGTGTCGGGCCATTCACACTTGAAGCAGGCGAAATGGTAGAGTTTGATGTTGCCTTTGTCTGGTCGAGAGGAGATAATGGCCCAATGAGTTCAGTTGATAAACTTTTCACGGATATTGAAAATGTAACTTCCTGGTACCGGAACAATAATTTTCCCTCAAATTATAATTTCCAGGTTAAGGTTGATGAAATTAAGAAATCAGGTAATGGCACATGCATAATATTTCCAAATCCGGCAAAAGATCAAATATTTGTAGAATTTGAAAATGAGGGTTTTAAACCGTTAACTTATAGAGTTTACAATATAAACGGACAATTACTTAGCATTGGAAAAATTCAGAATACTAATAAATTAACCATAGATATTTCACATTTATACACAGGAACATATATCCTTGAGTTTATTAGTGAAGGAATTACAGTTAGTGAGAAATTTGTGAAAAAGTAAAATCGCATTGGCAAGGAAAAAATTAAGGCTTAATGGAAATAATTGGAGGAGTATGTAACGTTTTATCCCTCGGATTTCTTCAATTATTTCAGCATTAAAAACGTTTTGCAGAAATTCAATTTCCTTTTCTACGCTTTCTACAATTAAACAAGGAGAGACAGTACTATAACCTTCTGGAGCAAGATTTTGAATATTTTCTGGTTGCAGATTGAATCTATAATAATCAGTAATTTTAGTTTCGATTTAATCGTATTATAAAATTAAGCTAATTTAAGGAATAATAGCAACTCCCTAACCCTCCTTATTAGAAGGTAATAATATAGTAACAATTAAAAGTGAAAGTTGAATCTTATAATAAGACCATATATCAATATGGCTTCATAAGCTTTTTTAAAACCACTTTGCCGACCAATGTATGCTGTTCCATCTATGCCAAATTTCTTTCTTAAGATACCAAATGAATAACCAGCACCAAATGTTAATTGATACATGTGATATAAATTTTTCTGTTTTTCGTATGTATAGCTGCCATAATTTTTAAGATAATAATTTGCATTTACTTCAATAATTGGAGTAATATTTCTTCTTAACAAGTAGTATCTTAAATTTGGCCCAAAGTTATATATATGATATCCTCTATCAGAATACCCTGCATTAAAACCAAGGTTTATTTTATTAGGTAAAAAATAGCCATATCTTATATCGAAACTTATATGACTTTTATTCCATCCAAATCCGCCAGTTAATCCAACTATATGTTTTTTTGATTCAAAATAAACAGTGTCATGCTTAGTTTCTGCATTCAATATATTTATTGTCAAGAATAGGCAGATAAATAGATTTACGATTCTCCTGTTCATGCTTTCATAAATTATATTTGACCTCTAAAAACACAAAGATAGAAAAAAACCACCCCGAAATACAGGGCGGCTTTTTTAGAACTGGCAAGCTGGATGGACTATTTGAAGGAGATAGTTAAGTCGTTTATATTTTTAGGATTATAAGGAACAAGGCTTTGAATGCTTGTAACCAATTCGCTATATTCTGGTCCCGGAGAAACTCCTCCTTGTATAAATCCTTCTGAATCGAAAAATCCCGGTGCATCTGCATTGCGTAAGTAATTGTTTAATGATTCCTGGTCAGGAGCTATCCCCCAGGTTTCTAAGAACCATTCGGTAATCTGATCGGTAAATACATTTTTAATTGAATAATCTTCCAAAAGAACAACACGGCTGGTCTCATCAAGTGTATTTGGTGGCAGGCCAACTTCAGCAACTCCAATATCGGTACTTTCTTTTCCTGAAGCTACAAAAGCCCAGTCAAATCCGGTATCATCAGTAAAGAACAGAGCATTTGGATGATTAGAATTTCCATATACATCAATGATATCATCGTTTTTACCAACAAACATTTTTAATGTATTTATTGAATAAGGGTCTACATCAGGATCTGCTAAATCAAGGCCTGCAATAGACACTATCATTGAAGCTTCGTAACCATGTTCACCGGCCTCTGAGTAATCAATCCTGTAAATTGCATCTTCGGCATCGGCATCATTGACACGATCAATATTATATGGCTTTAATATTGCAATACCTTTTATGGGAGAAGGGTTCCAGAATATTTGCATAGCATTGCCACCATCTTCATTTCCTTCTGATTCAGCATCTGTTATAGTCAATTGATACGACCATGTTGTTCCTTCGAACAATGAATTTTCAACAACAACCAGGTTTTTAGTTCTATTGTCATCCCCTTCGTAAGAAAAAGACATTGGTTTATTAATGTTATAAACCCTGATTGCAATTATAATATCTTCAACAATTTCCGCTGATGCTTCACCTAACCAAATGAAGGTACATAAATGTTCATAAATTTCATTTCCTGTAAGTGTGTCTGACTTTGCGCTTTTATAGTGTTTCGCATTGCTATTACTAATTGAATTTGGAATGTCAACACTGAACTTACCGGGAAGCATATTATCATTTTCCACGACAGTGTCCTGGTCTTGCGTACAGTTATGCATTAATACTGCTACAAAAACTACAATAAGGCTGAGAATTAAATTTTTTGTTTTCATGATTTTAAATTTTAAGTTCTTAATTAATCTTTTTTATTTTTCCGAATTAGCGCTTTTTAATCGGTTTACAATTCTATTACACAAAAAGTTGGTTTTACCCTATGAAAAAATTTAAAAAAATATAGACTGTTTTTAGGATGTTGATAATGAGCTAAATGGTATTTATTCATCCCGAAAGCTTTCGGGGGAAAAGGAGGATAGGAGGATGGGAGGATTGATTCCTTTCTTACATGTTAAATCTTTGTACATCAATCCCCCCAACCCCTTTCTCCAAGGGGGAATTCGTCCTATATATTTGAGTGTTGAAGTAATAACTAAGATTAATATTTGTTATTATTGGCAGGAATAGCACTTATCAAATAAAATGGAACTTTTTCAATAGGAGATTCTTT
>DAOVJU010000419.1 GCA_030632095.1 Chlorobiota bacterium | reverse complement strand
TTCCATGTTATGCCAATTAGTACCAATAAATTCTATTTCTTCTGAAAAAAGCATCTGTACATCAAATCCATTTTCTTTAATTGTTTTGAAATCGTCCCGTGGATCAATGTTTTTTAAATCGCTTATATTACCAGCCATTAATATTAAATAATCACCATCAACAACCTGGTAGCTCAGTGCATCGCCGTAAGCATTAATTGCATTAATTCCGAAAACCTCTGCCATGTTATATTCATCAACAATTTTTGCATCCATCGAAATTGAAAAGTTATCAACAGCACCTAGAGGTGAAACCATGCTAAAACCTACATTTTCCCACTCGTCTTCTGGTTCCATGTAAACGTTTAATTCTCCATTTTCAACATACGGGAAATCATCTGACTCTATCCACATGTTCAGCCATCCTTCATAATCACCATCTTCAAAATCATCAATAAAGGCATCCTCTCCAAGATCAATTAAAGGCTCGTAATTAATTTCAATATCATCAATTGCAATATCAAAATAATCTCCTTCGAGGTAAATTCCTAAATGGCCAAAATCATAAAGTTCCGGGATATCATCAATTATTGTAGAAAATAATGATTCATCATCCCAGAAAATTTCAAGACTTATACTGGTTTCTGTTTCCAGTACTTCTAACTTCATGGTATGCCAATCAGTACCAACCGGTTCAATGGCTTCAAAATAAAAAACTGAGTCTTCATCTTCTTCCTCGTCCTCATAATTGGTACTGCCTAAAATGAGCATTGCTGTATCTCCATTCATAATTGCAAAGTTTACATAATTGCCCTCGTGAGACATACAAAATAAATTTAAGACTTCAGGAAAAAGGCTTTCTTCCCCATGAATTGATATTTCGTAAGAATAATTTGTAACAGCTCCCAAAGGAGTAAAAAATCCCATCCCATCATCTTCATATTCATATTCATGGTTTATGCGCAATTCCTCATTTTCAATATAGATATCAAATTCATCAAAATCGGCCCAGAATGTCCAGCCAGAGTAGTCTCCATCACTAAAATCGTCAGTAAAAACTTCCTGGCCAATTAAAGTGCATGTAATAAAAATCATAAGAGTAATAAAAAGGTAAATTTTTTTCATAAGTAAAAGTTTTTGTGATTAAAATAGTATGTATAAAGTTACAATCTTTATTGTGTAAAGTCAATCTTTATTATTCTAATTTTCTGTTAAATTGAATATTAGAAAATTCCAAACAATAAATTCCAAATAACAAATGGATATCAAATTTTGAATTTGGGGCTTGGATATTGTTTGTATTTTGTTATTTGTATATTGTTATTTATTCACAATATGGCTCTATTGTTAAGATACATGAGTTTAATCATAAAAAATATTCATGCGTTTGCCCTGTTATCAGTATTTCCATTATTTAGTTCCATGAAAAAATAACTATTTTTGCCATCTGAATTTTAATTGCACAAAGATGCTGACATTATTTATTAAAGAACTAAACAGTTTTTTTAATTCCCTGATTGGATACCTCGTTATTATTGTATTTCTTATAGCTAATAGTTTATTTATATGGATATTTCCTGGCGATTTTAATTTGCTGGATAGTGGTTATGCTAATATTGACACTTTATTTATTATTTCACCCTGGATATTCATGTTTCTTGTTCCGGCAGTTACAATGCGATTGTTTTCAGATGAAATTAAAAGTGGTACAATAGAATTATTACTTACAAGGCCAATTTCTAATTTGAAAATAATTATTTCGAAATATGTTGCAGGATTAACAATAGTATTATTTTCTCTTATCCCGACTTTATTATATTTTATGTCAATATATTTATTGGGAAGCCCGGTTGGTAACATTGATACAGGTGGAACATGGGGATCGTACATTGGATTGTTTTTTCTGGCAGCAAGCTATACTTCAATTGGCATTTTTGCATCATCAATTACTGAAAACCAAATAGTTTCGTTTATAATAGCTGTTGCCCTTTCTTTTTTCTTCTACATAGGTTTTGAATCCATTGCCTCGTTAAATATGTTTAACTCAATTGATGAGGTAATTAATTATTTTAGTATAAATGAACATTATAGGTCAATGAGCAGAGGTGTTATAGATACCCGTGATTTAATCTATTTTTTAAGCCTTATGGGTTTATTTCTTGTTTTTACAAGGACAAGACTTGAAAGCAGGAAATGGTAATTATAAAATATATTTCAGATGAACAGAAAAAAAATAAAACATTATAACCTTTTTAAATTATTTTCTGTAATAGCAATTATAATTCTTTTGAATTATATTAGTTCTTTCATTTTCACCCGGTTCGATTTAACTGCTGAAAAAAGATATTCACTTTCTGCTTCTACAATTCAGTTATTGGAAAACCTTGAAGATTTTGTGTTTATAAAGGTTTACCTTGAAGATGAAGATCTTCCAATGGGATTTAACAGGTTGAGTAAATCAACCAGGGAAATGTTAGATGAATTCAGGGTATACGCTGGTGATAATGTACAATATGAGTTTATTAACCCCTCAGGGCTGACTGATACCAAAGCAAGAAATAATTTTCAACAGCAATTATTTGAAAAGGGGCTTATGCCCACTAACTTAAAAGTTAATGATGGAAAGGGAGGTATAAAACAAAAAGTAATTTTTCCCGGAGCAATAATTGTTTATAGAGAAAGAGAAGCGGTTATTGAATTATTAAAACAAAGTGCAGGATCTTCTAATGAAAATCGTCTGAATAGCTCTGTTCAGGATTTAGAGTATATGTTATCCAATGCAATTCGCCAGCTCATTAAAAACATGCATCAGAATATTGCGTTTATTGAAGGCCACGGGGAACTGGATAAGTATCAGGTAGCTGATATTACTAAGTCATTAAAGGAGTTCTATGGGGTTGATCGTGTGAGAATTAATGGGAGGTTAAATAGTCTAGATAATTACAATGCGATAATAATTGCAAAACCCGATTCTGTTTTTAATGAAAAAGATAAATATATTATCGATCAGTTTATCATGAATGGAGGGAATGTTTTATGGATGATTGATGCTGTTAATGCAAATATGGATAGTTTGGCATACTCAAATTCAACTGTTGCTTTAATTAATAATTTAAATCTTAACGATCAATTGTTTAAGTACGGAGTAAGGGTTAATCCTAATTTAATACAAGATATGCAATGTGCTGTTGTTCCGGTAAATACGGCTATTGCAGGCACTCCTGCACAATTTGTTCCTGCTCCCTGGTTATACTTTCCTCTACTGGTATCGGAAAACATACATCCTGTAACAAAAAACCTTGATCTAATAAAAACAAATTTTGTTAGTGTTATTGATACCGTTGGTGAAGATTACGATGTTAAAAAGAATTTTTTACTCTATAGTTCACAGTATTCACGTTTTGTTAATACACCTGTGCGTATATCGCTTGAAATGATTAATGAAACACCAGATGAGAGATATTTCAATAAACCAAAATTACCGGTGGCAGTATTACTAGAAGGAAAGTTTAAATCAGTTTATACCAACAGGCTTACACCTGAGATTGCAGAGAGTAAGGAAATAAAATTCAGAACTGAAAGTAAACCTGCTAAAATGATTGTTATATCTGATGGTGATATTATCCGAAATTATGTTCGAAAAACAGGTGATAAATATTTCCCCTTTCCATTGGGAACTGATAAATGGTTTTCTGATATATTTTATGGTGGCAATAAAGAATTTATATTGAATTGTATAAACTATTTATGCGATGATGCCGGATATATGGAAGTTCGTTCGCGAGAGCTAAAACTCAGATTATTAAATAGATCAAAAGTCGAAAATGAACGTTTGTTCTGGCAATTGATTAATACGATTATTCCAATAGCATTTGTTCTTATTTTCGGTTTTGCCATAGTTTTTCTCAGAAGAAAAAAATATGCTAAAATTTAATAATTCATAGTATAGATGAAAAAGAACAGAATTAATATATTATTAATAATTATCCTCATAGCTTTTGCAGCATATTTGTTTATAACAAATAAAAGAGGCACAATCCCTAAAGAACTAAAAGATTTTGC
>DAOVJU010000035.1 GCA_030632095.1 Chlorobiota bacterium | reverse complement strand
TTTTCTGATTACTCACAATATTGTTTATTTTAAAAGGTGTGTATGACATTACTTCGTTAGCATAAATACCTAAAATTTGCCCCTGATAAAAATTATTCACAGAATAATTACCAAAATGGTAACTTTCTTTATATATTTGTCATAAATCTTGACGGATAATGAGAGTTATTGCAAAAATGATACTTAGGGAATTTTGGGTGAAACATGGCGATTCTGAAGAACCACTTAAGACTTGGTATAAGGAAGCATCGAAGGCTACTTGGACTAAGCCTTCAGATATCAAAGCAGAATATGCAAAGGCAAGTATCTTGAAGAACAGTAGGGTTGTGTTTAACATCTGTGGCAATAAATATCGATTAATTGTTGAGATAAATTATAAACGACAATGGGTTTTTATTCGATTTATTGGGACTCATAAAGTTTATGACAATATTGATGCTAATAAAATTTAGAAATTATGGATATAAAAGTTTTAAAAACAGAAGAGGATTATAATCAAGCTTTAAAAAGACTTGAAGTAATTTTTCATGCACATGTTGATTCAAACGAAGGAGACGAAGCAGAATTGTTATCTGTTTTGATTGAAAAATATGAGGATGAACATTATCCAATAGAAGCTCCGGATCCAATAGAAGCGATTAAATTTAGAATGGAGCAAATAGGTATGACAAAAAATGAATTGGCTCAAGTGATAGGGTACAAAAGTAGAGTTTCTGAGATTTTTAGCCGTAAAAGAAAGCTGACTTTAAAAATGATACGAAATTTACACGACAAATTGAAAATACCTTATGAATCTTTAATTGCGAACTATTGAAAATGTACTTTTACTAGCATGCTATAAATTCAAGCGGGCTGAAAGTGCAAAAATGAAACGAATTAAATAAATACAAATATATCCGGATAATGCTAATTCTTTATTACAAATTACAAAAATCCTTTCCTTATGGGAAAAAGCTTATACATCCCTTGTAATTATGCAATATGCATCATTTTGCATATTGATAAAAATCATAAATAAAAGCCAATAATGGTATTTAAAAATTCATACTTTTGTACACTTCTATTATTAATGTATAAATAACAATATCATGAACGTTGATGAATTAGTTAAAACACATAAATTATTAAAGGAGTTTAATTATGAAATGACTCCTTTAGATAAGGGATATACAGATAAAATATTGTATATCAATTTGTCTGACAATAAAATTATATCAAAGGATGTAGCCCCATTGATGAAAGAAAAGTTCATAGGTGGAAAAGGTTATGGTTTAAAACTTTTGTGGGATGCAACCAAACCGGATACCAAATGGAATGATCCTGAAAACGAAATAATAATTTCTCCTGGCCCCATTGCCGGTATTACTCAGTACTCCGGAGCCGGCAAGTCATTGTTAGTTAGCATTTCTCCGCAGACCAATTCTGTAATGGATAGTAATGTAGGTGGGTTTTTCGGGCCATATTTGAATTTTTCAGGTTTCGATGCATTAGAATTACAAGGAAAAGCTGAAAATGATGTAATAATTGTAATTGACGGAACAAAAGGTAAAATTACCATCGAAGAAGCTCCTGAAGAAGCTATCGACAGTCATGTATTAGCTGAACAATTAACTGAAATGTATGCCGATGATGAAAAAGATAAGTTTCATGTAGCTGTTGTTTCTGCCGGTAAAGCTGCTGACCATTCATTAATTGGAATGTTAAACTTCAGTTTTTATGACAAAAGGCGTAAAGTTGTTCGTTTAAAACAAGCCGGTAGAGGTGGTATTGGAACGGTTTTTCGTGATAAAAAAGTAAAAGCTATGATTGTTAAAATTCCCGGTGTAAAAGGTAATTTGAATAATGTCGTTGACCTTAAGGTTATTATGGAAAAAGGTAAGAAGTTTAACAAGGAGATGAAAGAACTGGATGATTCTCAAAATGAAATGCGCACAAAAGGTACAGCTCATATTACTAATATTATGAACGATTATGATTTACTTCCTGTGAATAATTTCAAGTATGGAAATCATGTTGACGCATATAAAATTCATTCTGATATTTACAGAGATAAATATTTTACACAGGGAATTCCTGACGGATGCTGGATAGGCTGTAATATGGCATGTGCAAAAGGAGTTGATAACTACGAGCTTCGTACCGGGCCATATAAAGGAGATAAAGTAATGGTTGACGGGCCTGAATACGAAACAACATCATCACTTGGTTCAATTGCCGGAATTTTTAACCCTGAATGGACTATTGAAGCTAACTTTTATTGCGATACTTACGGTATTTGTACAATTACATGGGGAACAATTCTTGGTTTTGTAATGGAATGTTACGAAAATGGTATTTTAAATGATGAACGTACAGGCGGAATAAAATTGAATTTTGGAAATGAAGATGGTGCTATGGAATTATTGCATCAACTGGCAAGAGGAGAAGGCTTTGGTAAAATAGCCGGCATTGGCGTTAGAGCTTTGAAAAAGATGTTCATTGAAAAGGGTTGGGGTGATCCTCAATTCTTACAAGATATAGGGATGGAAAACAAAGGTTTGGAATATTCACAATATGTTTCAAAAGAATCATTAGCTCAGCAGGGTGGTTATGCATTAACTAATAAAGGGCCACAACACGATGAAGCATGGTTAATTTTTATGGATATGGTAAACAACCAGATTCCAACATTTGAAGATAAAGCGGAAGCTTTACATTATTTCCCGATGTTCAGGACATGGTTTGGTTTGGTTGGCTTATGTAAACTTCCATGGAATGATGTTGAACCAGAAAATAATGCTGAAACCGATGAACCGGCAAAAGTTCCTGAGCATGTTGATAATTATGTGGAAATTTACAAAGCTGTTACCGGACTTCCATTTGATAAGGAAGAGATGATTCGACAATCAGAGAGAGTTTATAACTACCAAAGGATATTTAATCTTAGAAGAGGTTACGGAACAAGAGAACACGATGCTCAGCCATACAGAGCTGCAGGGCCGGTTACAATTGAAGAATATGAATCAAGGGCAGACCGTTATGATGGTCAGATGAAAGAAATACTTGGAATTGATCCGGAAGGAAAAACTATTGAAGAAAAGATGGCTATACATAGAAAATATCGTGAAGGTCAGTATGAAAAATTATTAGATGCAGTTTATGAACGCAGGGGATGGAATAAAAACGGTATACCTACTCTTGAACACTTAAAAGACTTAGGAATGGATTTACCGGAACTGATTGAAATTATTACACCTCATTTATAGATTAACAGAAATGGTTAATAAAAGGGCTGTTCAATCCCGATAACTATCGGGAGGATGGCCTTTTTTTCGTTTAATTTCTCTGTTCAGGGAAAGGCCAGCCACAGATTTAAAATATAAAATGCCCGAATGAAATTCGGACCTACAGTAAGTCCGATTTTTAATCGGACTCATTACAGAACCAGGCATTTTCTTTTTTTGACTTTTCGGATTGGGCTCATTATTAGGAAAAATAATATTTATATGTATTAACCTGAGTTCGATATAAAATTATTAAATTTAATTTTATATCGAACTCAGGTTATTAGTCTGACGAATAAAATACTTCCAAAAAACTATTACTTTTAACGGGATGAATCTATTTGCATAACTATACCATTATTCATTATAGTGTTGAATTACAAAATAAAATTGAAGATAAATTTTATATTATTTGCGAATCATTAAATTTGAGAACTTTTATTAGTCCGGGAGTTTTTATTGCTATTGCAAATAACAATGGAAAACCAAAAAAAAGATTTGATGAATTGAAACAAAATGCTGATTTTATAGTATATAATTATGACTTGGAAAGTTTCAATTTAAATCAAATAAATTGCTTGGATAAGAGTTGGAATAAAGTAACTTAATGAAATTTTAGTTTTTGAAAGCATGATTTTATTTGAAGAAGCCGAACATATTGTATTAAGCAGCGCTTACCCGTTTGGCCATGAAAACGTGGAGTTGAACAAATCATTGGGCCGAATATTAGCTGTCGACATAAGATCGGATATTGATATGCCCCCATTTGATAAGTCAGCAATGGATGGATATGCATGTAGGAAAGTTGATATCCTTAATGAGTTGGAAGTTATTGAAACCATTAAGGCAGGAATGGTGCCAAGAGAAATAATTGGAAAAAACCAGTGTTCGAAAATTATGACTGGTGGCATGATCCCTGATGGGGCTGATTGTGTTATCATTGTCGAAGAAGTTGAAGAATTACAGGGAAACAATATCCGGTATAAAAAAAATAGAATTGCTGAAAATATATGCTATCGGGGTGAAGATATTAAAACCCGCGAGATAGTCTTAAAAAAGGGGACACTAATTAAATCACAGCATATTGCAATTTTAGCTTCTGTAGGCATTGCTCAACCTGAAGTTTATAAAAAACCGCTTGTTAGCATTCTTTCCACGGGAAATGAACTGGTTGAACCAGGCATGAAACCTGACTACTCACAAATAAGAAACAGCAATGGGTATCAACTTTATAACCAGGTTTTAAATACAGGTGCAGAACCAATTTGTGAAGGAATAGTATCAGACTCTGAAGATGAAACATATGAAAGAATAAATGATGGCCTGGCTAAAGCTGATGTTGTATTATTAACCGGGGGTGTATCAATGGGTGATTATGATTTTGTTCCTGAAATTCTACAAAAGTTAAAGGCAAATATACATTTTAAAGAAGTTGCCATTCAGCCTGGTAAACCTATTGTATTTGCACAGGCAGGCAAAAAATTTATTTTTGCTTTACCAGGGAACCCGGTATCTTCATTTACAACCTTCGAGCTTTTTGTAAAACCTTTTTTATTAAAATTAATGGGACATGACTATAAACCTTTATTAATAAAAATGCCTCTTGGAGTTGAATTTTCGAGAAAAGGAGTAAGCCGGAAAAAATGGATACCTGTAATAATTGATGAAAACGGATTTGTCATGCCATTGGAATATCATGGTTCAGCACATATTTATGCTTTAGAAAAAGCACACGGACTTGTAAATATCAATATAGGCAAAGCAAAAATCAAAAAAGGAGAATTGGTTGATGTTAGACAGATTTAACAGGCATATACATTATTTAAGGGTGTCAGTTACCGATAGATGCAATCTTCGTTGTAAATATTGTATGCCGGCAGAGGGTATAAAATTATTGAGCCATGATGATATTTTAAGCTTTGATGAAATCCTGGAAGTCGTTAAAGAAGGAGAAAAATTAGGAATTGATAAAGTAAGAATAACTGGTGGTGAACCTTTGGTGCGAAAGAATATAGTTAAACTGGTTGAAATGATTTCTAAGGTTGAAGGTATAAAAGACTTGTCGATGACTACCAATGCTTTTTTCCTTGATAAATATGCACAGCCACTGGCTGAAGCTGATTTACACAGGGTTAATATTAGTCTGGATACACTGGATCCGATAAAATATGCAGAAATTACACGCGGTGGAGATCTTAATCAAGTCTTAAAAGGAATTGCTGCTGCAAAAAATGCTGGATTAACTCCAATTAAAATTAACTGTGTGATTGAAAATAATAATCAGGAACATGATGCAAAAGAGGTTTTAGCATTTTGTAAAGCTAATGATTTGGAATGTCGGTTTATTCGAAAAATGGATTTAGCAACAGGCAGATATTGGAAAGTTGAAGGCGGAGAAGGTGGAGATTGTAGCATTTGTAACAGGTTAAGATTAACCAGCAACGGCATGATCAAACCTTGTTTGTTTGATAACCAGGAAATAAATGTCAGGGAACTGAGTCCCATGAAAGCAATAAAGATGGCTGTAAGCTTAAAACCACGATGCGGGACTTTGAATCATTACAACCAATTTTATAGCATAGGCGGTTAAATTTCATCTTCATTGTTATGCTAATTCCTAGTATTCCATCCAAAAAGTTTTAACATGTTTTCTGGCAATTAGAGATTATATCCATTATTTTTGAAAGGTGAACATCGATGTTCGATGTTTATTTGTAAATGTTTTGACAAGTTGCGAACAATGTTAAACCTGATATATGTCTGCAAGCGTTGATATAGATAGGATTTCATTTGATAATATAACTTTTGTTTTAGAAGGTGTTCTTGCGTATCTTCAAGCTTTAATATAAATTCAATTATAAACGTTAAATTTTTTAAATGAAAAGAATAGTAGCTGTTTTATTGTTAGTTTCTATCGTGTTTTCCTGCTGTGATAAGGGAAGTGATGGAACAAAATATATTATTGATGGTAAAATAAATATGGAATATAATAATTATGTATACCTGCAAAAATATATAAATAATGAATTTACCATAGTAGATTCCACTAAAGCACGCTATGGTGAATTTACCTTTAAAGGATCAGTTAATTTACCATCAATGCATTATCTGCAACTTAGTGATAAGGAGGGTTCCTTTAAGTTCTTTCTCGAAAATTCAAAAATGGCTTTTAAAGTTGATGCTGATAGTGTTAAAAACAGTCTAGTCACTGGTTCAGTTACTCATGATTTATACATGAAATTTAAGGCAAAGAACCATGCGTTTAATGATTTATTGTCTAAAATATATAATGAATACAAAGAAGCTGATGAAGAAGATCAGGTTTTAGTTGACAGCCTCGATGCAGAATATAATAAGGTTGAAGAGGAGCAATTTGCATTTTATAATACTTTTATTCAGGAACATAATAATTCAGTTGTTTCACCATTTGTGATAAGACTGCATATGATATACAGAATAAAACTCGAAGAGCTTGAGAGCTTAACAGCAAGCCTTGATTTATCCCTCGCTGAATCGGAGTATGTAAAATGGTTATTTAACCGGATTGAAATACTTAGAAAAGTTGCAATTGGTAAACTATTTACTGATTTTACAATGAATGATATTGATGAAAGCCCATTTTCACTATCACAGCTAAAAGGAAATGTTGTATTAATTGATTTTTGGGCTTCCGGGTGCGGGCCATGCAGAAGAGAAAATCCAAATGTTGTAAAAATATATAATAAATTTCATTCGGAAGGGTTTGAGATCCTGGGCGTTTCATTTGATAAAGATTATGATAAATGGTTAGAAGCTATTAATGAAGATCAGCTTACATGGTATCACGTTTCTGATTTACAAGGCTGGAATAATACAGCAGGTAAAATCTATGGGGTAATGTCTATTCCACATACTTTATTGCTTGATCGTGATGGAATTATTGTTGCTAAAAATATAAGGGGGGAAGAGTTAGAAGAAAAAGTAAAAGAATTACTTGGTGTATCTATGTTTTGAATATTTTCATCATATAGTCAATTTGTGTTTGTGTACCCAAAATAAAAAGTTTTGTACCATTAACTATTTTAATATCAGGCGTTGGATTTAAAATGTAGTTTCCTTCAATAGTTTTAAAACCAATAATATTCACTCCGGATCTGCTTCTGATATTCAATTCATTAATAGTTCTGTTTTTAATTTTTTCAGGTAATTCTGAGCAAGCTATTTCTTTTAAATGTGTAGGATCAGTTCCGTGTACTGAAACATGTTCCATAAATTCTATTACATCTGGCCTGGCAACTAAATTAGCCATATGCGATCCTCCAACTTTTTCGGGCATCACTACACTGTTAACACCTGCTCTTTTCAGTTTTTTTTCCGAGCTTACATCAGAGGCCCTGCTAATTATATTTAATTCAGAATTAAATGTGCGGGCAGATAAAGCAATATATAAATTATCAGTATCTAAGGGTAAAGTAGTAATTAATGCTTTTGCAAAATCAATATTAGCCTCCTGTAGCGTTTCATCATTTGTTGCATCACCAGTTATAAATATTCCTTTCTTTTCAAGGTTATTAAAAGATTGATTATATTCTCTGTCTATTACAATAAATCTTTGTTTATGTGCAGATAGCTCTAATGCTACCTGTTGGCCATTCCGGCCAAATCCACATATTATGACATGATTTTTCATTTTTTTTATTGATTTAATACGATATCCTGATATAAAATAGCTTAGTTGTCCTTCAAAAAAGTGTGTAGATATTGTTGTAATAGCATATGCATAAGTAATAAAACTTGAGATTATAAGGAAAATTGTAAAAATTTTTCCATTCTGTGATAAATTACCAACTTCTTTAAATCCTACTGTTGATATTGTTATTACTGTCATGTATAAAGCATCAACAGGTGAAAATCCATCAATTAAAACATAGCCAGTTGTACCTATAATAAGAATAAAGATAATCAGGGATAATCCAATAAAAATTTTTGTCCTGCTTGTTAATTTTTCCATTGATTTTCTCTATTTATACAAAGATATGTTTTTACATTAAATTATTTTGTAATCGGTTTGAAATCTGTTAATTATTATTCTAAAAACATTAAGTCATTTTAATTTGTTTAGCTATATTAGACTAAAATAATGGATGTAAATATTATGAGTCAAATTGAACCAAAAATTGAAAATAGCTGGAAGGAATTATTGCATGACGAATTTCAAGACGCTTATTTTAAGTTATTGAAAACTTTTCTTATAGATGAAAAGTTAAAATACAGAATTTATCCACCAGGCTCACAAATTTTTGCAGCCTTTGATAAAACTCCTATTGAAAAGGTTAAAGTAGTACTTATTGGACAAGATCCTTACCATGGAAAAGGACAGGCGCATGGCTTGTGTTTTTCTGTGCCACATGGAATAAGACCACCACCTTCACTGGTTAATATTTTCAAGGAGTTGAATGCCGATATAAATATTCCCATACCGAATCATGGAAATTTAGAAAAGTGGGCTGAACAAGGGGTATTGTTGTTAAATGCAACCTTAACAGTACGGGCAGGACAAGCCGGATCGCATCAAAATAAAGGATGGGAGTTATTTACGAATTCGGCAATTAAAAAGATTGCTGAGAAGAAAAAAGGCCTTGTTTTTATTTTATGGGGCAGGTTTGCGCAAGCAAAAGAAGAACTAATAAATATAAACGAGCATTATGTATTAAAGGCTGCACATCCATCACCATTTTCTGCAAATAATGGATTTTTCGGATGCCGGCATTTTTCACAAACTAACACTATATTAACTCAACAAGGGAAAGAACCTGTTGATTGGTGTCTTTGAAAAAGTGAGAAGTGATGAGTGAGCAGTAGGCAGTAGGCAGTAAACAGTAAATAAGGCGTTTATAAGGGTGTGCTTATAATAAAACTAAGTTCTGTTTTCTATAATATTATTTTTTGGCACGTAAATTGAAAGTGGTTTAATGGATACAATTTTTTAAAACAACTTTTAAAATTTACTATCATGAAAACAAAAGATATTAACTCGAAAAAGGAAAGCTTAATAAAAAAAAATAAATATAAAAAGCCTAAACTTATTGTTCATTGTTGTAATTGCAATTTTTGTAAGTTCATGTGAAGAAGATCGATATTACTATGGATATGATGGAAGGCCTGGTGATGCTTATTTATCATTAACATGGGCAAACGAGATACCTGAGTATTTAGATGCCGGAACCGGTGCAATTCCGCCAACTTTTAAATGGGGGGAATATTATAGATCTTATCCCGGATTTTATGTTCTGTATTATGAAGGTTCGGTATGGAATGGGTTTGGCTGGACATTTTATGCCTATGAAGTAGAATATGAAATTTGGATAAATGAAGGTGAACCGGGAAGGCCTTATGGAATTGACGGAAGAGATGGAGTTGATACTCGTTTAACAATAGAGTGCAGTCCTTATGGCCCTTTCATATTTGCACAGGAAAAAAGCGGAAGTACAACAAGTAAATACCAAATACTTGAAAATACCGAAGATAAAATCAAAGTTTTACAAGTAGAGGGAATGTACTCAATGAAAATAACTTATAAAAAAGTTTTACATAGCAAATCAAGATAGTTTTCTCGTAATCGTTAATAAATCCTTAATTACAAAGCCTTGTCATAATTATTTGATAAGGCTTTTGTATTTTTAGTTTATGTTTTAAAAACCTCGTAGGTTGAACTTCCTTAATAAGCAATAAAATGAAAATTTCACTAATATTGCCGCAAGAAATTCAAAACAAGAGTGTCTGTTTATTAAAGTAAACTTATCAATTTAAATTGAATTCAATGAGATCATTAATTATTATTCTTTTTGCATTTATTTCAATTACGTCTTTTGCTCAAAGGCCGCAGGGAGTAAAACCCGAAAACATGCCAAAAGATGGTTCTATTATTGGAAGGGTGTTAGATAATGAATCTTTAAAACCTGTTGAATATGCAAATATAGGACTCTATAAACTTCATGATTCATCGTTAGTAACAGGTACAATATCGGACAAGCAGGGTTTCTTTAAATTGACTGATTTATCCTATGGCCGGTATTATGTAGAAGTAAAGTTTATTGGATTTGAAAAGTACATATCTGATGTTTTCATGATAAATCCAAAGAAGAAAACAATTCAATTATCTGAGATTGTTATTAGTGCTTCAGCAAGGCAACTTGGTGAAATTGAGGTTGTTGAACAGAGAAATCATATTGAATATAAACTGGATAAAAAAATTGTAAACGTAAGTCAGGATATAATTGCAACCGGAGGAACTGCAGTAGATGTTCTTGAAAATATACCTTCTGTTGAAACAGATATTGATGGAAATGTTTCATTACGTGGAAGTTCAGATTTTTTAGTGTTAATTGACGGAAAACCTTCAATTTTTGAAAGTAGTGATGCTTTACAACAAATTCCGGCAAGTACAATCGAGAAAATTGAAATCATTACAAATCCTTCTGCAAAATATGACCCTGATGGCGTAAGCGGAATTATAAATGTAATTACAAAAAAGAATGTCCTTAAAGGGATAAATGGTATTTTAAATCTTTCAGTTGGTACAAAAGATAAGTATTCAGGTAATTTTACCATAAGTTATAAAACAAACAAATTCAATTTTTATGGTGGCATAAATTATTCTGATCAAACAAGATATGGTACAAGCCTGAGAGAATCAAGAACCAGTTACAATGATACAAGTTATTATTTGATATCAGATTCAGACAGGAACAGGGCCAGGTATAGAAAATCTGTTAAAATGGGTTTTGATTATTATTTTAATCCTGCTAATACATTAAGTTTTTCGGGATCATTGGGTGAAATGGGTTTTATAAGAAGCAGTTCATCGAATTATCATGATTATACTTTTCCTTTTGTTATGGATGATTTTTATATCGGTGAGAATTCATTTGAGATTTCAAGAAAATATTACCGGTTCAATCTGGATTACAATAAAAAATTTAGTGATGAGGGCCATGAATTAAAATTGTCTGCATATAAATCATTGAATAATGGCTATGGTGATGATTTTTTATTTGAGAAAACAACAGATGATACATGGAGCATTATTTTGCTAAATTCTTTTCAGCAAAAAACTTACGAAATGAGTAATGGTGATGAATACAGGTTGAAAATGGATTATTCCAGGCCTTTTCAGAATGGCAAACTTGAAAGCGGATACCAGTTCAGGTATGAATTTTCTGATCAAAGTTTTGAACTTGAACAGTTTGATACAAGCTTAAATAACTGGGAAATGCTAAATGAGTTTTCAAATGATTTGGATTTTACAAGGAATATTCAATCGCTTTATTTCATTTATTCCGGTAGTATGGGAATTTTTCGATATCAGGGTGGTTTAAGGACAGAATATACAAACAGGATGATTGAACAAATAATATTAAATGAAGAATATCCGGTTAAAAGGCTCGATTGGTTCCCATCATTTCATTTATCATTAGATTTATCTGATAATTACCAGGCACAAGCCAGTTATGGAAGAAGGATCCACAGGCCCCGAAACTGGTATCTTGATCCGTTTCCCAACTATTTTGATCAACGGAATGTTCGTATAGGTAATCCGGCATTAGAACCTGAGTTCATTGATTCTTATGAATTGAACTTACAAAGAAAGTTTGGAAAGTCTTTTGTTTCTCTTGAAAGCTATTATAGGCAAACAAATAATAAAATCACACGGGCCCGGATTTTAGGCGATAATAATATTATGACACATACATTTTCTAACCTTGATCATGATTATTCATTAGGCTTTGAATTAATGGCTAATATCCAAATGTTTAGATGGTGGAGATTTACAGCAACGGCAAACGTTTTCAGATATCAGGTTGAAGGGGATATTGAAGGGCTAACACTGGTGCAAAATACAAATACATGGAGTACCAGGATTAATTCATCTTTCATTCTTAAAACAAAAACAAGAATTCAATTATCCGGGTATTATTCAGGGCCATCTGTAACTGTTCAGGGCGACAGAGGTGGATTTTATTTTACAAATATTGGTGTGAAACAGGATTTACTGAATCGAAAGCTAAGCATAACTTTACAAGTAAGGGATATTTTTGGTACTATGAAACATTCCTTTACTTCAACCGGTGTGGATTTTTATTTTTTTAATGAATTCAGACGTGAACCACGAGTTGTAACTTTACAGTTAACATATATTTTAAATAATTATAAGAAGAAAGAAAGAAATGGTATGAATGGAGAAATGGATTTTGATGAAGGGGACATTTAAGAATTTATATCATTCTATATTTATGTAATTACTTATTACAATAATGAATGCAGAACAAGGAATTAAGAATAATGAAGTAATGACTATCAGTTAGGATATAACAGAATATTTACAGTTTCTCTTTTGTGCTATTTTTTAGCAGTTTTTATACTTCCGCCAATTGGCGGATCGAAATAAGTTCATTAT
>DAOVJU010000274.1 GCA_030632095.1 Chlorobiota bacterium | reverse complement strand
TAAGTATTGTATTACTTTTGTCGATATTATATAAAAAACATTCCGGTTAAGAAAATACCTCAAAAAAATAAATGAAACGTACAACATTGTTTGGAAAATTTTTGATCTGGAGGTTAAAACATCTCAGCCACCGGAAATTTATCTTAATATTAAGTGTGATTTTAGGAATTTTAGGAGGGTTAGCAGCTATTGTTCTAAAAAATACAGTTCATTATACCCAATTATTTGTTCAGGAAGGTTTCTTAAGTAATTACAATAATTTTTTGTATTTGGCTTTTCCTTTAATTGGTATTCTTTTAACCGTTTTTTTTGTTAGGCTATTTATTAAAGAAAATATTGGACATGGTATAAGTAAAATCCTTTATGCAATATCAAGAAAGAAAAGTAAGATTAAGCAGCATAATATGTATTCTTCCATGATTGGAAGCACTATAACGGTTGGTTTCGGAGGATCAGTCGGATTAGAGGCACCTATAATACTTACAGGGGCAGCCTTAGGGTCAAATTTAGGAAAATGGATGCGCCTTAATTACAAGACAACAACTTTATTAATCGGGTGTGGATCAGCTGCAGCATTAGCCGGAATTTTCAAAGCACCTGTTACTGCAATTATATTTGCTCTTGAAGTTTTAATGCTTGATCTTACTATGTGGTCGATAATTCCATTATTAATTTCATCAGCTACCGGCGCTACTGTGGCTTATTTTTTATTGGGTGATGAAGTGGTTTTCAATTTTACAATTACCGATCCGCTTGTTGTTAATAATCTTCATTTTTATGTTTTTCTGGGAATTGTAACCGGATTAATTTCAGTATACTTTATTAAAACAACAGGTTTTATTGAAAAACAGTTTACAAGGATAAAAAATGATTACAAAAAGGCCCTGGTTGGTGGAATATTACTTGGAATTATGATTTTTATTTTTCCTCAATTATATGGTGAAGGTTATGAAATTTTAAGAGGTGTACTTGGTGGAGAAATTGAAAATGTGTTAAAGGGAAATTTCTTTTTATCATTTGATAATGAATTCTGGTTGTTTATATTTTTTATGACTACCATTTTTATGTTTAAGGTAATAGCAATGGCTTTTACAACAGGAGGGGGAGGAGTAGGAGGAATTTTCGCACCTTCATTGTTTATTGGCGGAACAGCAGGATATATATTTGCCAGGATATTGAATAAATTGCAATTTATTAAGTTATCAGAAAGCAATTTTGGTCTGGTAGGCATGGCTGGAATGATTGCCGGCGTGATGTCAGCACCATTAACTGCAATATTTCTTATTGCTGAAATAACAGGTGGGTATACTTTATTTGTACCTCTTATGATAACAGCTACTATTTCTTATCTCACTTGTATGTATTTTGAACCTCATTCAATTTATGCCAAACGATTGGCAAAGCGTGGTGAATTAATTACCCATCATAAAGATAAAGCTGTTCTTACTTTACTTGAGGTCTCAAAAGTTCTGGAAAAAGACTTCAAAACAATTCACCCTGATGCAACTTTGGGCGAGCTTGTGAAAAATATATCTGAATCAAAAAGGAATGTATTTCCGGTTATTGATGAAGAACAAACTTTCCTTGGAGTTGTATTGCTTGATAATGTTCGTGAAATAATATTCAATCCTGATTTATATAAGACCATGAAAGTGCATGATGTTATGACCATTGTTCCCGGTTTTGTTTCGGTAAATGATCCGATGGAAAGTGTAATGAAAAAGTTTGAAGAAACCGGAATTTGGAATATGCCTGTTTTAAAAGATGAAAAATATATTGGGTTTATCTCTAAATCGAAGATATTCTCAGCCTACCGTAAATTACTTATTGATTTTTCTGATGAATAATGCTGTAAAGGATTCCATCCATAAACAACCTACGAGGTGAGGTGTTAATTATTTTTAATTATTTATAATTTTTACTCCCTCTTTTCCTTCAGATATCTTATTTTATAACTACTGCTGCTTCGGACTTGTAATCCGGAGCTATAATATTCAAAGTATTTGTAATACTTTTATTCTTTTATCTATAATATGGGAATTAAAAATAAAATATCAGAAGGATATATGTATTTCCTAACCGTAACAGTAGTTGATTGGGTAGATATTTTTTACACGGCCGGATTATAAGCATATTATTCTTGATTCTTTATCGTATTGCCAGAAAAACAAAGGATTAATAATTTATGCTTGGTGTCTAATGAGCAATCATCTACATTTAATTGCAAAAGCCGATGAAGGATTTCAATTATCAGATATTTTAAGGGATTTTAAAAAATTTACGAGCAAGGAAATTATTAAGAGTATTAAGGAAATTAATGAAAGTAAAAAAGATTGGCTATTGAACAGGTTTGAATATGCGGGTAGATATGATAAGAAAATAAAAGATTATAAATTTTGGCAGGATGGCAATGAAGCAAAAGAAATACACACAAATGAGTTTCTTGATCAAAAACTGGATTATATTCATGAGAATCCGGTAAAAGCAGAAATTGTAGTAAATCCTGAAGATTATTTATATAGTTCAGCAAAAGATTATGCCGGAGAAAAAGGATTATTAGAAATTACATTAATTGATTGAGAAGGATTATAAATCCCTGGTTATTGACTTTCGGATTACAAATCCGAAAGAGCAGGTCTTTTATATTTAAAGATTTTCTTTAATATAATCAACCATTTTACTATACAAATGATATCGTGTATTACCGCCCTTAATGCTATGATTCTTATTAGGGTATATCATCATATCGAATTGTTTGTTAGCTTGAATTAGTGCATCAATAATCATCATGCTATTTTGAAGGTGAACATTGTCATCGCCTCCACCATGAATAATTAGTAAGTTACCTTTAAGTTTATCTACATACGTGATTGGTGAAGAATCTTCATAACCCTTTGAATTTTCCTGTGGGGTTCGCATAAAACGTTCAGAATAGATGTTATCATAGTACCTCCAACTTGTGGGTGGTGCAACAGAAATCCCGGTTTTAAAATAATCTGCACCTATGGTCATACATAATAAAGTCATAAACCCTCCATAACTCCATCCAAATATTCCTATTCTTTCTTTGTCTACATATTTAAGCGAACCAAGATATTTAGCAACTTCAATCTGGTCAATGGTTTCGTATTTACCAAGTTGTAAATAAGTCATTTTCCTGAATTCTTCACCTCTTGCACCAGTTCCCCGTCCATCAACACACACAACAATGTATCCTTCTTGTGCTAAATACTGTTCCCAATTAAAGTTCCAGCTATCACTGGCGCTTTGCGAGTTTGGGCCACTATATTGTGTCATAAAAACAGGATATTTAAATGTTTCTTCAAAATGATATGGCTTAATCATGTAACCAGTAAGTTTTACGCCTTCGCTAGTTTCAAATGTAAAAAATTCCTTTGTTGAATAATTATAATGCATAAGTGTATCTTTTAATGCTTTGTTGTCTTCTAAAACACGAATTAATTTACCTTTTGAATTATGAAGTGAAACATAGTCAGGAGTTGTAGAATTTGAAAAATAGTTAATGTAATATTTAAATCCTTTACTGAATTCAGCTCTGTTTGTTCCGGTTGAACAGGATAATTTTGTTTTATTATTACCATTAAAGTCGATTGAATAAACATATCTTCTTAGCGGTGATTCTTCCACTGAGGCGTAATAGAATATTTTGTTTTTTTCGTCATAACCCATAAAATCAGTCACATCCCATTTCCCTTTGGTAATTTGTCTTACTAATATTCCATTAATATCATATAAATAAATATGGTTGTAACCATCCATTTCTCCTACATAAATGAAATATTTATTGTTTTCAAGAAAAGTGACATAATCTGTTATATCAACATAATATTTGTTCGAATCAGTGAAAATAACTTTCGATTCTCCGGTTGAAGAATTCGTAAGGATTAGATCCAGCTTATTCTGTAATCTGTTCAATCGTTGTATAGATAGTAATTCAGAATTGTTTGTCCAACTTATTCTGGGTATATATTGATTTGTTTCTTCACCAGTATCCATTAAAGTTGTTAATTCAGATTCAAGGTCATAAATATGAATACTGACTATTGAATTGTCTTCCCCTGCTTTTGGGTATTTCCATTGACGGTTTTCAGGATAAAGCTCATAAAACATTGTCATGCCAAATTGTTTTACACCAGTTTCATTAAACTTGTAATAGGCTATCTTCTTCCCATCCGGTGACCATGCAAATGCTCTTGAAAAACTAAATTCTTCTTCATAAACCCAGTCTGGTGCCCCATTTATTATTTCGTTAAACTTACCATCTGTTGTGATAGCTTTTTCCTTACCCGACTGCAGATCCTTGATATAAAGATTGTTGTTTCTTACAAAAGTAACTTTTGAACCATCCGGTGATAAAGTAGCAAGTTGTTGTTTTCCTCTGTCAGAAACTTCATACAATTTTTTAAACTTAATATCCCAGACGAAATAGTTTGCAGTAAATGAATGCCTGTAAATTCTTTCCCTGTTTATATAGATCAGAATTTTCGATTCGTCATCGGAAAATTCGTAATCCCTGAGTCTTTTTATCTTTGAAGTATCTAATTCATTAAGATGTAAAATCGTTGAAATTTTTTTACCGGTTTTGTAACTGTATTTATTTATTTCAATCTCATTGTCTAATGTTGTATAAAAAAGCCCATTATTCATCGAACGTAATCCATAAATAGATTCCGAATTAAAGGTATACTTCTTCCAAATATCTTCTAAAGTAATCTTTGGATTACTTACTTGAGCATGAATGTTAAGTATCAGGATGGGTATTAAAAAGATTGTAATTGCAATTCTTATAGTTTTCATGTGTTTATAATATTATATCCAACTGATTATTAAAATATTACATTTGTAGTAAGAAGAAACATTTGTTCTTCTATTCCCATGGAACATCCATATTTAATCATTCCCATGTGTGTACGATAGTGCATGGATGTTTCATTTTATTTAAGGTATTTTGATATTGAAACGAGATCAATTTTGCAATGTGTTTATTTGAATCAACAATTATACTAAATATTTTGTTAAAGCTAATGATTTATACTATGTTGGTTTAGAATATATTATTATCTTTGCAGCCGTTTTAAATAGTTGAAAGTATTATGATTAAGATAACATTTCCAGATAAAAACATAAAGAAATTTGAATCCGGTATTACTGGTTATGACATTGCACAAAGTATAAGTCACCAATTGGCTAAAGAAGTTTTTTCAATTACCGTAAATAATGAATTATGGGACATTATGCGTCCTATTACAGAGGATGCTAAAATCAAATTGCACAAATGGGGAGACGAAGAAGGTAAACATGCTTTCTGGCATTCATCTGCTCATTTAATGGCAGAGGCTTTGGAAGCGCTTTATCCGGGAGTGAAATTTGGAATAGGCCCGGCAATAGAAAAGGGTTTTTATTATGATGTTGATTTAGCGAATGGTCAAATCATTACAGATGCCGAT
>DAOVJU010000513.1 GCA_030632095.1 Chlorobiota bacterium | reverse complement strand
TGTTGATTTAATTTTTTTCATTTTTACCAATTAATTTTTAATCAAACTTACGTTTAACAAACCAAATATCTGACAAAGATACATTTAAACTTATTATTCCATAATTTTCAAGTATCAAATTATTATCTGTAGTACCTCTTTTCCCCAGGTCAAAAGATAAATTAACCAGAGAATTTGTACGTTTTATTGGTAAACCAAACCCAAAACTAACGCCAAAATCTTTTATTTGCTCATCAAATAATTGAATATAGGAATTTGTATAATGGCCACCTAAACGATAATTAACCCTTTTATAGTATTTTGTAAGTGATTTTCTACCAGGAGTGTACTCCATTCCTAAACAAAAAGAATTACTATTTACAAGTGAATCAGTTTTTCCTAAAATTCTTGAATTTGACCATGATTGAAAACTATAATCCCCTCCAACAGTAAGTTTTTCATCGAAGTTTAAGGTAAAACCAAAACCCAGGCTGTTTGGAAGTAAAATTTGATCGTTTTCTTCATATACATGGTTTATTATAGCCTCTACATGACTCTCATTTATTTCATTATAAAATGCACTTGTGCTCCTGGTGGTTACAGTTAATGATTCGTAGCTTGCTTTTACCTTGTTTTTGCTTTCAAATGTTAGTGCTATAGTATATTTTATTTTATCATTTATTTTATTATAATATTGAACTCCACAATTAATATGCAAATCGTTTAACCTTATGATATCTTGTCTTTGTGTTGCTAAATATTCAGAACTTTCATCAAAAAACAAAGAACGTATTTGTTCCATAGTACCAAATAAATATGAGATATTAAATCCAAGAGATAGTTTTTTAAATAATTCAATAGAGTTTCCTATATAAAATTCATTTATACCGCCTTCCCCAAAATTGTATTTTGTACAATCCCCATAAAGGTTATCGCTCAATGCATCTTTATCTTTAATGGTATAACCAATAGAACTATAAGGTAACAGGCCAACACTGCTTTTTAACCATTTTGTAATAGGGAACCCAATGGAAATGAAACTCAAATTGGTATTATCATTTGTGATTTCGTCAGACAAAGTTTTGTATTTAGTGATTTTACTTTTAACTCCAAATGCAAATACAAAAGACATGCTGTCAATTGATGTATAACTTGCAGGATTTTTGAAATTGATATGTTGCGATGATCTTAAACCATATCCCATTCCTCCCATTGCACTGCTCCACCCGAAATTTTTATTTGTCAGGTCACCAACACCAAATTGGGAATATGGTGAGCTTGTATTATTTTGCGATGATAACGAACCGGTAATAAAAAGAGCAATTAAGAATAAACTAATTTTGTATGTTTGTTGCATTATATTCTAGAATTTTATTTAATCCCATTAATACTAAATTTGGATGCACAAAGATGGTATTTTTTATTTTTTTTTCAAATAAACTTGAATCACCACCTGTTAATACGATTTTAACATCTTTATATTTTTTTTCATATATGTTGATATAGCTTTCTAATTCATATAATAATCCATTTTCTACGCCAGCTGAAATTGCTGAATCTGTGCTACTGCCTAATAGAGGAACACTCTCATTTGATATAGTAAGCAACGGGAGCCTGTTTGTAAATTCATGTAAACTTTTATATCTAAGATTTATTCCTGGTGAAATATTCCCACCAATATATTCATTTTTATTAGTTATAAAATCATAAGTAACAGCTGTTCCTATATCAATTACTAAAATGTTGTTAAACGGATAAATATTATTTGCCCCTGCTATTGCAGCAATCCTGTCATTACCCAGAGTTTCGGGTGTTTTATAGTTAATTGTAAACGGGAATTTAAGCCCGGAATTTAATTCTATGAAAAAATCAAAGAAATCTGCACAAAAGTCAATTATATCTTTTTTAACTTTTGAAACAGTTGATAGAATAGCTTTGTTCAATTTTGGATACTTCTCAAGGATGGATTTTATGTCCTGTAAGTTTAAATCACTGAAACTTTTTTTAAATATAATCTCATTATTGGAAAAAATAGCTAGTTTTATTACTGTATTTCCAATATCTATGGCCAAATTCATGTTTTATCTACGATTTATTTTTTTTAAATATCTTGATATTATTATATTAGCATTGAATTAAAGTATAGTGTTTTTATTAATAATAAGTAAATTAAGAATTATTTATTAAACTAGGAATTTAGAATTATATTATATAACAATATTAATTTAACCTGATTAATTCATAAACTTCCTTACATGTCTTTATATTAGCCGCTAATGTGCGAATGATTTTTAAAAGCAAATATCATAATTCATTTATTATTAGCGAATTCGCGACTTTTATGAATAATTGAGGTTAATACAGTTATCTAATAATAAATTATATAATTAAAAATAATGGAAACGAAAAAAGTTTTAATTGCAGAAGACGATAAATTACTTTCAACAATTTTTCGAATGTTTTTGAAAGAATTGGGTTATGAACTTGTAGGAATTGTAATAAATGGTAATGAAGCAATTGATAAATGTAAAGAACTAAAACCGGATGTAATTTTAATGGATATTCATCTGCAAGGCGAAATAGATGGAATTCAAACAGCTCAAATAATTCAGGAATCATTAAACCTTCCTGTTATTTTTATCTCTCATGATACCCGTGAAGAAACTATTAAGAGTGCTATTAGCAATCCATCATATGGCTTTCTGGCTAAACCTATTGATATTTCTTCATTAGGAGTTAGTATTGAATTAGCTTATTATAAACATAAAAACATTCAGAAGAAAACCATAAATGATCAGCTGTATAAAACATTAATTGAAAACTCACCTGATGCAGTTATTGTAATTATGGATAACAGAATTGAATATTTAAATAATTCCGCGTTAAGCATGCTAAACATACTTGATGTAAATAATGTTTTGCATCATTCAATTCAGGAATTGTTTTTAGATAAAGCTACAGATGTTATACTTAATGGGATTGAAAAAGCTGCAAAAGGAAATAAAAAAATTGAAGATACTGATATTGTAATTCCGGGAGGAGAACAAGAAGATTTATATTTAAAAATATTTG
>DAOVJU010000442.1 GCA_030632095.1 Chlorobiota bacterium | reverse complement strand
TAAGACCTCTGGAATACGACCTGTGAATGTTTTAAGATGAAAATTAGTAGGAAAGCCGTATGCGGGAAAACCGCACGTACGGTTTGACGAGGGGGCTACGGAGCAAATAATTTTGTTTGCTCTGTACTCTACTCTACTGGCAAAATTATTTTTAAATTTTAATATCAAAATCAAATTGCAAGATGTTTTTAAAAACAAATTACATATTAATCATAATCTTTTTGACTTTGTTGTGCTTGCCATTTTATGGATTTGTACAAACCATAAATGCTGAAACTCATGATTCAACAATATTTGTTGTTATGAACAAAACCCAAATAAATAAGCAATATTTTAAATCTTATATTCTGGATACACGAGATATTTTTACTTCTCCAACACGCTGGAATACAAAGCAATGGTTGACATTTGGTGGCCTTTCTGCTTCATTTTCAATTTTACTTAAAGTAGATGATGATATTCAAAAATTTGTCCAGGAAAACAGAAGTAACAAATTGGATAATATTTCTGCAAATTATCTTGAACCATGGGGAAGTGGATTATATTCAATGAGTACAATGGCCTTGTTTTATATATATGGATCAGCTTTTCAAAAAGAACGTTTAAAAAAAGTTGCATTACTTGGAGCAAAAGCATACGCTGTAACTGGTTTTATGGTTTTATTTCCGAAGTATTTTTTAGGCCGTCACAGGCCATACAACGATAATCCGCCAAATCCTTATTCGTGGAATGGCTTTTCGTTTAAAGGACGGTCGTTTGTTTCAGGGCATACAACATCAATATGGTCAGTTGCAACTATTGTTGCCAGTGAATATAAAGATAAACCGATAGTTCCTGTCATAAGTTATACAATTGCAACTTTAAGCGGATTATCCAGGATTTATGATAACAAACACTGGCTTACCGATGTTATTGGCGGAGCATTTTTTGGGTATGCAATGGGCAAACTTATTTACAATAAGAACAACTGGAAACTCAAGGTCAGCGCTTATTCTACCGGGAAAAATTTTGGAGTTTTTATGTCGTATCCCTTAAGTGAAAGGAATGTTACACTAAACTATACTTTATAAAATAAAATTAGATTTAACAGAATTATTATCAGAAAGAAAATCTTCGGAATTTTTTAATTTGCTTTCTTCTAACAAATTATCTTCATTGCTTCTAATACTTGCTACTTTTTCTATTATCAAAGCAGTAGGAGTAAAACTAAGGAAAGCATCTTTTATAGTAAATGATTTTTTTTCTGTTTTATTAAATGAACTCACTAAGAAAAACAATACGGAAATAATTAAAATGTAAGTACGGTTAATATTTAGCAGTTTTAAAATATAATTCATAATTCAGTATATTCCTTTTGTACATGTTTGTATTAGTATAGAGACAAAACTTTAGAAAAGGTTGCTTTATTGTGCAAACAATAAGGTATTTGATAGATTTTTGTTGATGAAAGTTGATTATTCTTTGATGGATTTCAATAGATTAAAGTAAAAAGCACAAAATAATAATTAAATAGATAGCAATACCTGTAGCTCAAGACTCAAAACTTAAATCAAAAATCAGAAATCAAAAATCTTCAAATTTAATCCTCAGGCAAAGCTATCTCAACTTCTCTTAAGTATCTAATTGATTGTTGTATATCCTCATACATTACCTTATCATTTTCAATAAATGCAACCAGTTCCCGGTAATCTTTAATAAACTTCTCAAGAATTGTTGAAGTTTTCTCTGGCCTTCTGAATTCCAGTGCCTGGGCAGCAGTGAATAATTCAATAGCCAGTATTCTTTCAAGATTTCTTAATACCTGGTATGCTTTTGTGGCTGCATTGGCTCCCATACTTACATGGTCTTCCTGTCCTTTTGAAGATTCAATTGAATCAACAGAAGCTGGTGTACACAATTGTTTATTCTGACTTACTATGCAGGCTGATGTGTATTGCGGGATCATAAAACCTGAATTTAATCCTGGATTTGCTACCAGGAATGGAGGCAAACCTCGCTCACCGTTTAGTAATTGATATGTTCTTCGTTCAGATATATTTCCCAGTTCCGACATGGCTATACAAAGATTATCAAGTGCAATAGCTAAAGGTTGGCCATGAAAATTGCCGGCAGAAATTATTAAATCATCATCCGGGAATATGGTCGGATTATCGGTAACCGAATTTATTTCGTTAGCAAAAACATATGCAACATAATTAATTGAATCTTTTGAAGCTCCGTGAACCTGAGGAATACAACGGAAAGAATACGGGTCCTGAATATGCTCTTTTGGTCGTTTAATTAGCTCACTGTCTTCCAATAAATAACGAACTCGCTTCGCTGTTTTTATTTGCCCTTTATGAGGCCTTATCTCCTGGATCAATTCATGAAATGGTTCAATTCTGCCATCGAAAGCATCTAATGATAATGTTCCGATAACATCAGCTAATTGCGACAATTTAAATACTTTAATACAACAATAAACACCAAAAGCACTCATAAACTGAGTTCCATTTAATAAAGCCAATCCTTCTTTTGATTGAAGTTCAATGGGTTTCCAGTTAAAATCTTTATAAACAACAGATGTATGTACTTTTTCTCCCTGGTAATATACTTTTCCTAATCCCAGTAAAGGTAAAGCCATATGAGCCAAAGGTGCTAAATCGCCTGAAGCCCCAAGCGATCCTTGCTGGTAAACAACCGGAATTATATCATTGTTAAATAAATCAATTAAGCGTTGAACTGTAATTAATTGAACACCTGAATAACCATATGATAATCCCTGTATTTTCAACAATAACATAAGCCTGACTATCTCATGGGGGACTTCTTCTCCGGTTCCGCAAGCATGTGACATCACAAGGTTTTTTTGAAGTTTTCCTAAATCCTCATCGGATATTGTCCGGTTATATAAAGCACCAAAACCTGTGTTTACTCCATATACAGGATCTCCTCCTTCGGCCATCTTCTTGTCCAGAAATTCACGGCATTTGATGATTTTTTGTTTTGATTCTTCTGATAATTCAAGTTTAAAATTTTCTTCAAGAATCTTTTTAATTGTATCAAAATTAAGTTTACTGGAATCGATATAATGAGTTTTCATAGCAATAGTTCAAAGTTTAATGTTTAAAAGTTCAACGTTTTCAGGTTTAGCAATAATAATTATTGACTTAAAATATAATCTATAACAGGATCTCTTCCTTCAATAATATCCTCTAATGTGTTTTCAATAATTACATCAGGAATAATAGTACTAACATCATCATCGGTTCTTATAAAATGCCTGGTAGAATATTTGATCTTAATTTTAGAATTTGGAAGTTCAAATGACCTGACCTCACCATAATGATTGGGTGATCCGGATGTTGGTTCTCCAATTATTATTGCATTTGTTAGTTTTTTAAAATCCATTATATTCATAATGGCCGAAGAAAATGTTTGCCTTCCAACGATAACATACAAATGATCTTTTTTATTAATGTTACTGTCTTTTGCCAGCTCTTTAATAAAATCTAACCCTTGTGTTTGGGAACCTCCAGAATTATGTCTCATATCAACAACTAACTTATCCACATTTTTATTCTCAAGTATATCAATCATTTCTCTTGTAAATTCAGTGAATGTTGGATATTTTTCTGATTTTGCAACTGGTTTACCTTTAAATTGTGGATGATCTTTACTTAAACATCTATTGTATTTAAAGTATAATGTTTTGTCGTTTACCATGTGCTTATACCACCACCATTCTCTTCCTTTCTGAAGATACAATGGAATATTCTTAGCATCTAATTTTCGTTTCTTTATATTATCATTAAAATTCACAGCTTTTATTGAACTG
>DAOVJU010000389.1 GCA_030632095.1 Chlorobiota bacterium | reverse complement strand
TTGGTGAAGAATTTTGAATAAGAATTCCGCCTCCTTCCCTGTAAAAATATCCTGGCCCGTGCTCATCTTCCCAAATAGTACCTTTACCCCCGGTAATGGTAAAACCTGCTAAAACAGCAGTATTATTCTCACCTGATATAAACAATACACATGATGCAGTATCAGGATGATCTGGCTGGCTTCCGTCAATAATTGTAGTATTTATGAAGGATGTATCATAATCAAGAATATATTGGCTTGTAACAGTAATATTCTTTCCTCTATAATTAATGTTTTCAAAGTAAGTGCCGGGAGCTACTAATACTGTATCGCCAACTACTGCATTATCTATAGCTTCCTGTATTGTTGAATAATCAACAGGTACATTTAATACTTCAGCCCTTGTGGAAGTATTGTATATTATCATACAAGGAATGATTAAAACAAGAAAAAACCGAATAGTCCTGGCCGAATAGTAGTTTAATGAATTTTTCATAGTGAATAATTTTATTAATTTAATAGTTGGATCAAATCTAGCAAGAAGAACAATTCAGTTTTGCTTTTATAGATCAATGAATAGATAAGACAGATATAAAACAAGAAGCATATGTTTAATGCCATTTGAACTTAATAGGTTGGAATCTGTAGGTTTTAACTATAATTCTGTCGATATATCCTGTGGAACTTCTAACTTTTCGATAATATTGAATTACTTTTACTTTAGATTTTCAGAAAATAAACAATTACAAATCAGTAAATGGAACAAATAAGCTTATTCAGAAAGCTTTGGAAAAACAGGTTTTTTTTGCATGTGTTATTCTGGATCGGGATTCTCATGGTATTCGGAATTCCATACATGACCCTGGAGGGTGACAGGCTAACCATGCTCTATGATCTGCTCATTTTACTTCCGGTAAAAATGGTGGCTGCTTATTTTACCATCTATTTTCTTTTGCCAAAATTCTTATTAAAAAAACAATATTTGAATTTCTTTCTGTTACTGTTTTTTTCGGCTGCTGTTTTTGGCTTAATAAACAGATTGTTGCAGTTCTATATTATTAGCCCGTTATATTATCCGGAAACTTATATGGGATTGCATTTTTGGAAACCAAGCCATTTGCTTTACGGGATAATAAGTATTTATACAGTTGTAGCCATTGCAACTGCAATAAAGCTCTTAAAGCAGTTTTACGACAATCAAAAATTACAGGAACAACTGAATAAAGAAAAACTCGAAGCAGAATTAAACTTACTAAAAGCACAGATTCATCCACATTTTCTATTTAATACCTTAAACAATTTATATGGCCTTGCATTAGCTAATTCAGAAAAAACGGCTGAAGGTATCCTTAAACTTTCAGGATTACTAGATTACATGCTTTATGAATGTAATGTTCCGAAAATATCGCTGGATAAAGAAATAAAGCTTATAAGTGATTACTTAGCCCTTGAAAGATTACGATATGGAAAACGGCTTAAGGTAGAATTTAACCAAAATGGCAATACTATGGGCAAGCAGATAGCTCCAATGCTCATTTTACCCTTTGTTGAAAATAGTTTTAAACATGGATCAAGTAAAAAAACAAAACAAGTAAACATTTCTATAAACTTAAATGTTGTTAATCATAGAATGATACTTGATGTTGAAAACAGCAAACCAGCACATGAATCATCCGATCCGTCAGGATACACCGAAGGAATTGGTTTGAAAAATGTAAAAAAACGTCTTGAATTGCTATATAACAGCCAATATATTTTAGATATTAATGAAAATGAGCTAAACTTTAACATTCATTTGGAACTTGAATTATTATGAAGATAAAATGCATAATTGTTGACGATGAGCCTATTGCCATAAGTGTTATTGAAAAACACATCAATAAAATTAATGACATTGATATAGTAGCAACATGCGAAAGCGCTATTGATGCATTCAGTATTCTTCAGAAAAAACAAATTGACCTTATTTTTCTTGATATTCAAATGCCTGAGCTTACTGGTATTGATTTTTTAAAAACACTCTCCCACCCGCCAAAAGTTATTATAACCACTGCTTACAGAGAATATGCAATTGAAGGATTTGAATTAGAGGTTGTTGACTATTTACTAAAACCTATCTCGTTTGAACGATTCCTTAAATCTATTAATAAAGTTTATAAGTTGATGTCGCCTGAACTGGTTCTTCAAAACAAAATAATACAGGCCAGTTCAGACCAGGGCGATTTCATACTGGCTAAGGTGAAACGAAAATTAGTGAAGATTAAATTTGCTGATATTCTCTTTATTGAAAGCATGAAAGATTACATTCGTATAAAGACTACCGATAGTGAAATAAATACAAAAATGCTTATTAGCGAAATGGAGAAAAAACTTCCGGAAGATAAATTCATACGAATTCATCGATCATTTATTGTTGCACTAAATAAAATTAGTTCGGTTTCACCTAATACGGTAGAACTTAAAACAACTGAAATTCCAATCGGCAGAAGTTATAAGTCCGTTGTTCTTAAAATACTGAATTACAGTTACTTATAAATGAAGGATCTATTTTATAACAAACTTCCCTTTATAGTTTTCCTTTTTACCAACTAATTGATAATAATAAATACCAGGCAATAACTGTAGTTTACAATCAAGTTGTTCACCTTTAATATTTTGAATGCTTTTTACTTTATCTCCCTTATTATTGTATATTATTAATTCAAAAGCTTCTGAAAACCTGTTCTTAAAAGTTAATTTGAATGATGAATCGGATGGATTCGGATAAATATTTACCGGATTTCTATTTTCAATTTCATATACAGGGTTTATCAACGAATCAATATTAATATGGTACAAGTATGATGGATTCATAAAGCCCTCATCAATAATTAATATTTCATCATTATTTATAAAAACAACACCTTCCTTTTGTGTTTTGGTCATGCTTATTTTTTTATTCTTCCCTTTGAAAAAATCTCCATTTTCAAATTCATAAAATATCCAGAAATATTCTTCCGATAATAAAACAACACGATTTTCTTCCGGACTTATATCGGCAGCAGTTATCCATCCTCCGGTATCAAAGCTGTCAATTACCGAAAGATCATATTCCCCTCCCACAGCAGGCATTTTATACATCCTTGTATATGATGATGCTGAATGGTTTTTGGAGAAAATGTATAATGAATCGTTAAAATAAAATATTGACTCACAATCATAATTCATTTGATCGGGAGGCGATGGAATTTCTAATTGATCGTTGTAAGAAAAATGAATTTCTTCATAGTTAAATTCAGGATTTGTAATTGAATCCGGATCGGGAATTTTATAGATCACCAGGTCTTCCCGGTTCGAAAAATTATTTCCAAAATCACCAATATAATAATTACCTGCTTCATCCTGTGTTATATCCTCATAATCAAAATGATATAAATCGTACATATATAACTCATCCAGTAACACAGCCTGCATATTAATTTTGTAAAGTACTGGTCCGTCATCGCTATCATTATGTATCCAGATGCTTTCTGAATTATTATATTCAATTCCCGATCCTTCATATATTTCAGGTGGTAGGGTTGCAATTATGACAGGATCAATATTTTGTGAATATGTGTTAAGACATATAGTAACAGAAAGTAAGAGAATATAAAAGTTATTTCTTTTCATAAAAAACTTAATTTAATAATGGCATTTAATGTTTTGAAAAAATAGTTTTTCATACATAATATCAGATATTTTTATGCAAATATTATATCACTATGTAATGCTATTATCAACAGCTACTACTAGTTACTAACGTCTAGTATATGAAATGTAGGCGATTGCGTGAGAACATCCTAATCACACCCTCACTCCAACTACTAAAATATCATCTACTTGTTCCTCGTCTTGCATCCAATCGGTAATTGCAGTTTCCAGTTTTTCTTTTTGTTCAGGCATAGAATGATCCTGAATGTCATGCAATAGTTTTTTAAAATTTTTGGTCATGAATTTTTTACCATTTTTTCCTCCTAACTGGTCTGCATATCCATCAGAAAAAATATAAAAGCAGTCATCTTTCTGAAGTTCTATTTCATGATTTGAAAAGGATTCTTTTTCTTTAAGATAAATGCCAATTGGCATTCTGTCAGCTTTTGTTTCAATTAACTCAAATCCATTGGTGTTTTTCCTGAACAAATACAAAGGATTATATGCCCCGGAATATTGTAATTTCATATTTTTATGGTCTATAACACACAGAGCCATGTCCATTCCATCCTT
>DAOVJU010000062.1 GCA_030632095.1 Chlorobiota bacterium | reverse complement strand
TTGATTATTTCCTCCGGATAACTGGCGAAATTGATGATGAGCACAGTAAAGATATTATTAAAAAGATCAAATCAATTGAAAATGTATTAACGGTCATTAAAATTGACCCGAATTGTTTGGTATCCAGGCAAAAACTAGTTTTCTGATCATCATGTACCAAGCATACTTTTTAACTTTCTTTTTACTGCAACAATATTCCAGAAAACCCAAAAAACGGGTATAAACCCGGGAGATAAAAATGCTATAATTTTTGCTTTTCGTTTTGACCAACCAGAGGTTAGATCAATATAATTTCCTTTTCTTTTCACTCGAATTATCTTACCTAATAATTGTTCTTTAATAACTTTAGTATCATATTTTATTAATGAATCTCCTTTACTAATAATAGTTAGCGACGATCCTTTTTTATTTATTGATAATATTCGATGTGCAATGAATTTTTCCGGCGTCTTAAACACTACAATATCCCCTGGTTCGTATTCACTGGTTTTGCACTTATTAATATAAACCATATCGCCTTTTCTTAAAAAGGGGAACATGCTATAGCCTCCGGCAGTAACTTTTATAGTCTTACCTTCTGCAAGAAGAACTTCACTAAAAGCCATCAAATTTGCAAACGATTTTGAAGATTTATCTACAAGGCTCATAGCTGGTTAATATAAGTAAAAATAGAATTGTCTGGTAAAAATTCTAACTCGTATACAGGTAATTCAGCGCAAATTTCACCTAATGTTTCTAATAATGAATTAATTAGACTTTTGTCATATCCATGGTGAATACAATTTGCCATTGTTTTTGTAATGGCATTAATTGTATTGAGCTTATTTGCCCTATTCTTTTGTCCATGTTTTATTAGAAACAATTTTTTCAATAATCCTTTCTTCGGGCCATCAGGATAATACATGGGAGTGTTGTAAAAATAAAACTGATTATCCATTTTCCGGACTATCAACCGGTCGTCGTTAATGATCTCTGCTCCGTTATTTTTCCATATTTCAGCCATTGTACTTTTCCCAACTCCTGATACTCCACTAAATACAATTCCCCCTGATTGATAATTGATTCCCGAACCATGTATCATAACAGCGTTGTTAAATGCTGTAATATAATACATTATTAAAGGCCCCATGGGATATAAAAACGGATCAACTTTATAACTTTTTAAATAAGCAACTTCAGGCAAGTACATTTTCCAGTTTTTGCTTTTATTGGTTAAAACAAGTGCTAATACAGGAAACTTTGTAAATCCCGGGTCTGATGTAAATATGATTTTATGGTCCACAAACTGGTTTATGCTCCAGAAATAAGCGCTATCATTATCGCTTCCTTCGTGTTCTGCTTTAAACAGTTCTTTTGAGTTTTTAAACCAATCGGGAAATCCTGGAATTAATTCAATGCTAATGTCCGGGAGACCGGTATTTTTAATTTTAAAAGGTTCATAGTTTTCACTTATCAGGAAATCAATATTTGGCTTTCTTGTAAAAATTTTGATCGTAAAATCCGCTATTTTCAAGACAAGTTCATTCATTTTGCTATATCTTAAAATTGTAATCTCTCAAAAAGTAATGTTAAAACTTTAAATTTCAAATATCAAGTATCAATATTTATCTTTTTGAACGAAGTAAATAAATATCAAATAAATTCCAATGTTTCAAATATGATATCTTTTTTTTCCAAAAAAAAAGTTTTCAGCCTTTCGGCTGAAAACTTCTTACCTGTTAAAATAATTATATACTTATTTTTAATTATTTAAAAATTGAACCGCCTGGAATAATAGGTGGATCTCCGGGAGGCATAGACATCATTACCATAGAAATGTTTTTGTCTATTTTAATTCTTTCAACTTTTGGCTTCATGTATGTTTTCTTCTTCAATTCTTTCTTTTTCATAATATTTTTTCTTAAAAGTATTACAATTTACAAAATTTATTTTAAAAATATTCTAATATCGTCAAAAAAAGCAAGAACGTCACTTTTTGCTTCATGCTCATCAACTTCAAATTCATTAACTACATGATCAATAATTTCCTGTACTGATTGCTCTCCGTTAATCTGCTCCCATATAAATGCCCCTACCTCGTTCATTGTATAAATACTGTCCATGTCAGCTATATCATCACTTAATGGAACAAGTATGAATTCATCTGACACCTTACGTGATACGACTTCAGGATTTTTATTATATATTTTATCTAGTTGCATTTATATTCTCTGCTTTTTTATCAGACTTTATTTATTTACGAAAGTTGTTTTATTTAATATATACTTTTTTGGTATATACATTTCCATTTGTAACAACTTTAACAAAATAATAACCTGTAACAGCATTTACTGTAATGCTTCCAAAGTCATTATTAATATTTTCCTTAGTAACAAGTTTACCTAAGACATTGTAAACCTCAATAGTACCATTATCAGCATTTTGAATAAACACACTATTTTGATAAGTATATATTCTTACTTTCTCCCTAATTTTTTCGACAGAATTTGTTCCAGATTTAATAAAATGAAGTACAAATCTATCTAGTGAATTTACAATTTCTGAAGTAAATTCATATTCTGATACATCTCTTAAATTAATTATGTCATTACTTAGATTATCTTCTAGATAAACACTGATATTAGAATTAAAATCATCAATATTAGATGCAACTAGAGAATATGTTCCTTCTTGTTGAGCCCTAAAACCCAATTGAATTGATTTATCTTCAGTAAAAGGACTTAATCCATTAATAACAAGTAAATGTTCTTCAATTTCAGTATATATTTGAGGATAATTATCATCATTTGAAAACATTTTCTCTGAATCATAATTTTCAAAACCATCTGATGCATTATTATAAAATCCGATTACTGCCTCATCAGTAAATCCTTCTTTTTCTGCAACAATTCTAAAAATATTTTCCTCCGCTTTATCTTGTTTATAAAATGCTTGAGTATTGTGAACTCGTACATCGTTAGTAAATTCGATTCCTCCGGGATTAGTTGAAACTCTAACCCAAAATCCTTGCATTACAGGTATATATTGCTGTCCTCCATTAGCAGGAGTTCCATCACCAGACCAATTGTATGTCCCAAAACTTCCACTTGACCTGAACCATATGGTTGTTTCAATATTGGTTTGGGTTAAACCAGTAGTAGGAAAATTCTCACTTCCCCAATCAATTGCTGAAGGATATGGATTACCAACTAAATTATATCCAACATTATCTTTGGAAAGATTATTATTAGAACCCTGAGAACCAGTTGTTAAGGTTCCTGTAAACTCAATTGTTCTTGCTACTGAAGAAGAAACAGCATATCCTTGATATATATTTAAGGCAGTAGCATTATTGCTTATTTGTGTCCAAATATCGCTTGATTCATCCCAATAATAAAGTTTATTAGTAACAGCATCAACAACAGCGCTTGATGCTCCGGATACAGGAGCAGAAATGTATCTCCAGTTATCAGTAGTAGAATTTGTTCCTAAGTATAATTGTGTAGTAGTAGAACCTGTAACAGCAAGTGTTCCTGCATCAATTACAGAGCCTGTACCTGTTGCGTTCGATTCAATTAATAAATCACCGTTTACATTTAATGTACCATCTACTTGTAAGTTTGCACCTGCTTGAACAGTTAAGTCATTACATTCTTCTGTAGCTTTTGCTGCAGGAACTGTTACAGTAGAAAGTGCTGTAATTAAAACATTGGTTCCAGCACCTGTTGCTCCAACTACAGTAGCCCAATTGCCTGAACCTGTTGATTGATATAAAAATTTTGAAGTACCATCGTTTTTAGTTCCTGGAGAAAATAATAATGCTCCTGCTGTTGTACTATGTTTAACAAAACCTCCTGTAATATCAGGATCTCTGGTAACAGACTGATTATCTCCACCTTCACTGCCGTAAGTATAAGATAAAACTGAAGTTCCGCTTGAATTTTTAATAATAATATTATCACCAGTGTTATTTAAACCCAAACCTCCTGATGATGCTGTTTTAACAATACTACCGCCAAAAATCCCTGTTGGTGTTCCACCTCCAAAAATAACTATAGCTCCGTAACCCGGTATTATTGTATCAAAGGTATGTTTTAATCCGATAGCATCGTGTAGTTCCCAATTATGAATATCTAAAGGTAAGTTTGAATTATTTACAATTTCAACAAATTCGTCTTGCGTTGTAGAAGGAGTTCCATCACCGTTTGCATCTCCAAGAACAGCATCAGGATCTGCTTGAAATTCGTTAATTACTAAGCCATGAGGAATCGAATTTACTGCGTTTCCTGCAGAATAATCATGTGCTGCTCCGGCATCTTCGTAATAAACAAATACTTTAAAATAATATACAGTACCATTAACAAGGTTTCCAACAGTTACATCTGTTCCTGTTCCGTTATATACTACATAATTTCCTGTTCCAACTTCATAACCTAAACCAAAAGCTGTATCGGCTGTGTAGGTTGCAGGAGCACCTGATGGAGTTCCGTCAACTGAAGAACCTTGTTTTGCAAGAATAATTACTTTATCCCACCAATCGGTAACAACACCAATTGGGTTTGTCCATGTTAATCCCATTGCTTTGGACTGCGGTGTGGCAGTTAAATCAGCAACTTCCTGAATAGCAGCAACATCATTTATTTCAGAGGAAGCATCAGACCAAGTATCATCGTTATCGTCTCCTCCTACGATTTTATAAGTATATGCTATTACATAATATGTGCTTCCTTCTGTTAACCCAGAAACTGTAATATCTCCATCAGCATCAGTGGTCTGATTAGCTACACACCAACTGTTATTACTGGCTGTTCCTGCTGTGCTATCGCTTGTGCTTCCGGTATAATCAATACCGTCGGAACTTGCAACACTTGCATCATTTGCAGCGCCACCACGCATAAATACTACTACTCCGTCCCAATCAGTCGCATAGGTTCCTGAAGGTTTTGTCCATGTTATGTTTAGTTTATCTGATGTAACTGTATCAATAGATAATGCAGTTGGGGGGTTTTGTCCGGAAGAAGAATAATCAGATATAGAAAAATCTTCAATAAATAAGTGAGCGTTTTGATTATCACTTAATATTCTAATGTAAACTGTAGCAGATGCATCATTTACATCATAAGAGTAATCAACGTAACTTAAATTCGCAGCATCTCCAAGAGTATGAGTATCTAAATCTGACCAATCAGTGCCGTTTGTTGATTTTTGTAAAACAAAAACATTAGTACCGAGTCCATTTATAAATGCATATTTAAAGCTAACATTTCCGCATGTGTTTACACTTGGAGTTGTAATATGTGCTCCAGCGTTATCATCATTGATTGTAAAAGCATATGAACCCATGTTAGTATTTGCATATGCAAAATTACCGGCAGTACTTGTAGTCCAATCACGCCCATTGATCGTAATTATACCTGTTACGTAAGAGCTAGAGGTTTGGGTGTCAAAATTCTCTGTCCAATGCACAGCAGAAAATACATCTAGGCTAAAACTTAAAAGAAACAATATAACAAATGAAATTGTTATACTTCCTTTAAAAATGTTAATTTTTCTCATAATCTAAAACTTTTAATTAATAAATAGTTTTTAAGTTAATTATTGTTATTTAATATATAGTTTTCAAAAAGTGAAAAAGAGGCACAATTTACTTAAATTTTTAATTCTAATAAAGCTGTTTTAAAAATAAGAAACATGCTTTACAACAAGATTACTTCAGCATTAATTAATCATTAAAAACAGCAAACACCATTGTACCTGTATGTTATAAATGCATATTTAATAATAACAACATGCAAACAAAAAGTAATGACAACCTAATTTAGTTTCATTCTAAGTAAATAAATAGTATTCTGGTTTTTCTGAATGCTTTATAATATAGCTTTTGCAATGTTGACTTTGTGCTTTGTGGCAGAAAGGCACAAGGACGCTCATTTGTGCTTCGATCATGAGATCCCGGATATCCATTTCGCTTCACTTCATTTCTTCCGGGATGAAGTACGTTTTTATTAAGAACCCGAAAGTGTTAGCTCCGGGTAATGTTTTATAAATTTCCTTTTACCCGTTTATTAGCTCCTTGTAAGCTTCAACATCCAATAATTCATCCAGTTCCGCCGGATTTGACATTTTAATTTTAATCATCCATCCTTCACCATAAGGATCCTTGTTAACTAATTCTGGTGTGTCAGCTAATGCTTCATTAAATTCTATAACTTCACCTGAAACAGGCATAAACATATCCGAAACAGTTTTTACAGCTTCAATGGTCCCAAATACTTCCTCCTTTTCAAGTGTTTCGCCAATTGTTTCAACTTCCAGAAAAACTATATCGCCAAGTTCGCCTTGTGCAAAATCGGAAACGCCTACAACAACTACATCGCCTTCTACGCGTATCCATTCGTGTTCTTTTGTATACTTTAAATTATCCGGAATATTCATAACTAATAAGATTTTAATTTAGTCAAAATTACATTTTTATTAATTAAATTCAACACTTCAAATTAAATATTATCGACTAATCTTACGATTTTATTTAATAACAATTAACCCAAATGGAAATATCCGGTTTACAATTTATTGGTTATACTAAATCAGGAAAAGGACATGATCAATTCTATGGCATTAATCCTAAAACAAATAAAAACATCAAACCTGTTTTTCTTGAAGCAAGCAAAGAAGAAATTAAAAATGCTTGTGATCTCTCGGTTAATGCATTTTATGAATTCAGGAAGACAAGCTCAAAAAATAAGGCAGAATTTTTAAACGAAATTGCCAGCGAAATTGACAAACTTGGAAACAACCTGATTGATCTATGCAGCATGGAAACAGGTTTGTCAAAAAACAGACTAATTGGTGAACGGGCTCGTACTATGAATCAACTTAGCATGTTTGCAGATTTGATAATGGAAGGAAACCATCTTGATGCAAGAATTGACACGGCAATACCAGGAAGAAAACCGGTTCCAAAATCAGACTTAAGGCAAATGCAAATTCCGCTTGGCCCGGTTGGTGTTTTTAGTGCAACAAACTTTCCTCTTGCTTTTTCAGTTACCGGTGGAGATACTGCTTCTGCATTGGCAGCAGGTTGCACTGTGGTTGTGAAAGCAAATCCTTCTCATCCGGAAACTTCTGAACTTGTTGCAAGCGCTATTGTAAGCGCTGCAAAAAAGACCGGAATGCCCGATGGTATATTCTCTATGATACATGGAAAGTCTAATCATGTTGGTTTATCACTGGTAAAACATCCTGCTATTAAAGCAATAGGATTTACCGGTTCTTTTAAAGGTGGCAAAGCACTATTTGAAACTGCTAATCTCAGGAAAGAACCTATTCCGGTTTATGCTGAAATGGGAAGTGTAAACCCTGTTTTCATTTTACCTGATGCTTTAAAACAAAAAACTGCCGATATTGCGAATGGCTTAGTACAATCCGTTACTCTTGGGGCAGGCCAGTTTTGTACAAATCCAGGTATTTGTTTTTCAATTAATTCTGACGCGAGAAATGATTTTTTAAAAAAACTCAAACATAATATCGAAAATAATACCGGCAATGTAATGCTTAATGAAAGAATAAGTAATTCGTATTTTGAAAACATCGAAAAAGTAAAAAATGTTCACGGTGTTAAATTAATAGCCGAAGGTAAAACAATAGCTTCAAAATGCTCCTCAAGAGCAACTTTTCTAGATATTAGTTATGTAGATTATGAAAAAAACACTGACTTGAAAAATGAGATTTTTGGCCCTTCTACGCTTAGCATTAAACTAAATACAAACCAGGAATTTTATGATGCGGCCAGAAAACTGGAAGGACAACTAACAATATCTGTTTTTTGTACAAAAAAGGATATTCAGGAATTTAAAGAATTAATTTATATCCTGGAATTAAAAGCCGGCAGGTTAATCATTAATGGATTCCCAACCGGTGTTGAAGTGTGTCATTCAATGCATCATGGCGGCCCGTTTCCTGCAACCACTGATAGCCGGTCAACTTCAGTTGGAACTGCTGCTATAAAACGTTTTCTGAAACCGATATGTTATCAGGATTTTTCACAAGATTTGTTACCTGATGCTTTAAAAAATGATAATCCTTTAAATATAACAAGACTGGTAAATGGAAAGTTAACTAAAGATAAAATAAAAGTGAATGGTGAATAGTGAACTGTTAGTGGCTGTGGCAATATGGGCACATAGATGCAAAACACATTGTAGTAGCATATATTAGCTGTAAACGAGATGATTTTCAAAAACAAATATATTTTATGTAAATTTGTATTTTATTATTAATACCTAATATGAAATCCATAAAAATATTGATAATTTTACTTTGCATATTTAGTATAAAAACATACGCACAATACGAAAATTTCGATTGGTTTTATATGCCTGAAGCAAATTATAATAGTGTTGCTTATGAGGTTGAAACCGATAAAAATGATAATATTTATGTTGTCGGGGAATTTGAAGGCACATTAATAATACAAAACGATACAGTATTATCGCCGGAAAATGAAGACATGTTTATTGCAAAATTCGATGGTGAACACAAATTACTATGGTTAAAGCAAAGCAAAGGAAATTCGATATTAGATGGTCCGATAGTAATGAAAATTGATAACAACGGCGATTTTTATGTGGTCGGTGATTACTGGGGGGATGAACTTATTTTTGAAAACGATACATTACCAAGTAATAATTATTATTATATGTATATTGCTAAGTTTAACAGCAATGGAGAATTACTATGGACAAAAGCACCGAAATATGCATGGACACAAGATATCACTATCGATTCGCTAGGTAATTTGTATATAGCTGTATTATATAATGGATATGTAATATTTGAAGATGATACGATATATTCAAATTCAATGTACGAAGGATGTGTTGTTAAATATTCAAGTTCCGGCGATTACCAATGGGTAAGACAATTAGGTTCACCTGAACATGAATTTCCCAATAATTATAATAATAGAATTTCATCAATTACAAGCGATATTGAAAACGGAATATATTTTGCTGCACATTTCAATGTAAAAGCAACAATTAATGATTCTATATTTACTACAGAAAACGGAGGATTGTTGATTACAAAACTTACTGCTGACAATAATATAGTTTGGGTAAAAAAATATGATATAGCTTCTTTATGGAAAAAAAAGAATAATATACGCAATTTGGCAAGTGATAAATTAATTAATAATAAAGAAAAAGAAATTTATAGCCCACATATTAAAGCAGATTACAATAATAATATTTTTGTTTTAAGTGATTTTTCCGACACAATTATTTTTAACAATGACACATTAATACCTAATAATGGATATTTTAATGATTTATTACTTAATTTTAATAAACAGGGATATGAAATAAAATCAAATCAACTCTTAGGAGCAATGTTTCCCCCCGCTTTTGAATGTATGAGTGTTGACATTAATAGCAACCTGTATTTATTGGCTTATGGTTCAGATAGTTCAATGTTAATTAATGATACCGTAATCTATATCAGTAAAGGGCCTCCGGTATTGAAATTTAACAGTGAAAATAACTTTGTTGCACATATTGAAATTCCGGCTTTATATTACAGATCAATTACAACTAATACTAACGGCAATGCTATAATAGTCGGCTGTGATTATTTCCCAGGTTATGATATTGATAAGTTATTTATAGCTCAAGTAAAAGATTTTAATACAAATGTTTTTTCCCCTGTTCATAATAGCAATAATAATATTACAATATATCCCAATCCGAGTAATGGAATTATTAATTTCGGTAATATCTGCGATAAGCCTTTTACAATATATTTATATAATCTACATGGGAAATTGGTTTATACGATAAATATCAATCAAAATATTACGGAAATAGTTCTACCCAAATACTTCAAAGGAATATATGTAATAAAAATTCAGAATAAAGATTCGGCTTTTAGTCAAAAAATAATTATAATCTAAAACAACACACTATGAATACAAATAAAATTTTATTGGCATTTTGTTTATTAATTTCAACACAAATCACCCTTGCTCAACAAATGTATTTACCAACACCGGCAGGCGAAGAAATTATTTATTTTTACAATAACGAAAATGCAAGTATAAAAAAATTGCCTGTTGCAAAAAATATTATTGTTATTAATGATACTTTAAGTCCGCACAATAATTCAAATTATACGGATATTTATGGCACTTATGATTTTAAAGATTCGTTAAATTATTATTTTTTCGGACAGCATCCTGCTTTTTGTCAAAACATAGTTTATGACTATAATGGAAACATATTGTTTTTTATTATTGATAATAATATTTATAATAGCGAAGGCAAGGCATTCAGATATATTGATGTAAATGGAATGGAAAAAACACATTATTTACATAACGGGGATATTATTAACTATAATAGTACTGATGAAACCAAACCATATACATTTTACGATAATTTAATTGGAGATGAAGTAAACACATTTGATAAATATAAAGATGTGGATTTTACTCCTGACTATCTTCCTATATTTAAGATACAACTTGATCCTGAATTAATGATTGTTCCAGTTCCAAACTCATGTTATAAATACTATTTAATTTACGGTTTGCACAAAAGATTCTATGGTAATCATACTCACCGTTGGAATGGGATAATCTTAATACGTGAGTTGACTTATATTAATGACAGTGAAATACTTATGAGCGAGTCAATATCTTTAACAAATGATTTGGTACAAGGAGAAAATAATCACGATGGTTGTACTGAACTTAATAGGATATATTTAGATATAACAGAATATCGTCCGGATGAGGAAAATTATATTCTTTTTATTTCATATTTAGATATATTGGTTGTTAATGAGATAGTAGATAATATTGAAGAAATAAATACAGATATAGCACTAATGAAAACTTATAATATTACTGACTTTGGTA
>DAOVJU010000011.1 GCA_030632095.1 Chlorobiota bacterium | reverse complement strand
TTTTCCATTCCTCAATTTCTTTTTCATTTCCTGAAAGTAAAATATCCGGAACTTTCATCCCTTTATATTCTGCCGGCCTGGTGTAAACCGGTGGCGATAATAAATTATCCTGAAATGAATCGCAAAGTGCAGATGTCTCATCAGATATAGCACCTGGTAGTAACCGAATAATACTATCAATAATAATTGCTGCTGCCAGTTCTCCACCGGTAACAACATAACTTCCAATTGATATTTCATGAGTAATATAATGATCTCTTATTCGCTGATCTATACCCTTATAATGGCCACATAATATCATTAGATTTTGTTTTAATGAAAGCGCATTTGCCTCTTTTTGATTGTAAAGCATAGCATCCGGAGTAGTATAAATAATGGCATCATAATTACGCTCATTTTTAAGTTTCTCTATTAAATCAGCAATTGGTTGAATGGTCATAACCATTCCGGCACCTTTACTAAATGCATAATCATCAACCTTCTTATGTTTATCTTTAGAATAATCACGAATGTTATGAATTACAATCTGGACAAGTTTTTTGTCAGATGCCCTTTTTATAATTGACTGATTGAAAATACCTGAAAACATCTCAGGAAAAATGGTCAGAATATCAATTCTCATTAGTTTTATTATATTCGGTTATAAGTGACAAAATTATAAAATAATAAATCAAAAAAAACTTTGAGGATTATAGCTTTATTATATACTTTCGTAGGTTTATGAATAAATTATTTACAGGAATTAAGTATATCTAAATCGTTTTATTAATGGATACGAAAGATTTGAATATGGAAGATACTTCTGGTCTGGAAGAACAAAACGATCAAACGCGGCAGTCTGCTCCCTTAAATGAGGAGAGTGGAAGCATGAATGATGAAATTAACAATGATGATTCTCAGGATGAATTAGCTAAAACTAAAAATGAAAAGCTTACTCAGGATAGTAAATTGGAGGATAATAAACCAGGAGGAGATTTGAGTACTATAGATACATCTAAGGTAAAACCTGAAAAAAGTAAAGAGTCAGTAAAGAAAAAGAAGGATACTGAAACAGATACCTTGCAAGAAGAAAAACCACAAGAAACAAATATTGAAGAAAATGAAATCAGGAAAGAAGATAAAGAGATAGTATCTAAAGAAAAGGACGAAAAAGATGAAGAAGAAGAAATAGAGCAAGCAACAAAAACTGAAATTCCTGAAGACTTAAATGTTCTAAATAAAAAGGAACTTGTCTCTTTCCTTGACAATCTTTTGATTACAAGAAGAATGTTAGAAATAAAAGATAAAGTTGAGGAGATTAAAATTGTATTTTATAAAAAGCATAACGCTGAAATACAAGATCAAAAAAATCAATTCATACAAAGTGGAGGTTTAGAAGAAGATTTTGATTCAGGCGAAGACAATACAGAAATACAATTCAAAGAACTTTATAAAAAGTTTAAGGAATTAAAATCTTCTGAAAACATTGAACTTGAAAAAGTAAAAGAGGAAAACCTGAAAGTTAAACACGAAATTATTGAAGAAATAAAAGATTTGATCAACCGTAAAGAATCAATTAATAAAACTTTTCAGGAATTTAGAGAATTGCAAAACAAATGGAGAGAAATAGGTTTAGTCCCCCAGGGTGAATTGAGAAATCTATGGGAAACTTATCATCATAATGTTGAGAAGTTTTATGATTATATAAAAATAAACAGGGAACTTCGTGACCTGGATTTGAAAAAAAATCTTGAAAAAAAAATGCAATTATGTGAACGGGCTGAAGCGTTGTTACTTGAATCAAACGCACCAAAAGCATTTAAGGTGCTGCAAGAACTTCATAATCAGTATCGAGAAATTGGACCTGTTCCTGGTGATAAAAAAGAAGAAATGTGGCTTCGTTTTAAAGAATCAACAACCATAATAAACAAAAAACATCAGGATTATTACGAAACATTAAAAGAAGAACAATTAATGAATCTTGAAGCAAAAAAAGCACTTTGTGAAAAGGTTGAAGAAATTAATCTTGTTGAATATCATAAACCGAAAAAATGGGAAGAAAAAACAAATGAAGTAATAGATTTACAGAGGTTCTGGAAAACTATTGGTTTTGCCCCAAAACGTGAAAATAATAAGATTTACAAAAGATTTAAAACCACCTGTGATCTGTTTTTTAAGAGTAAAAGAGAATTCTATGAAAAAAATAAAGAAGAACAAAAAAATAATTTACAGTTAAAAACCGATTTATGTTTTCAGGCAGAAGCATTTGTAGATAGTAAAGATTGGAAAGATACTACAAAACAATTAATTGAATTGCAGAAAAAATGGAAAGAAATTGGACCTGTGCCAAGAAAATATTCCGAATCTATCTGGAAAAGGTTTAGAGGTGCTTGCGATACATTTTTTCAAAATAAAAGTGAATACTATACTGGTATAGATGAACACCAGGAAGAAAATTTAAAGAAGAAAGAGGAATTAATTGAAATAGTAAAAACATTTATCCCGTCAGATGACAATGATGAAAACCTGAAGCATTTAATGTCATTCCAGAAAGAATGGACGGAAATAGGATTTGTGCCCCTAAAAGTAAAAGATGAGATCCAAAAGAAATTTCGTGAAGCGGTTAATGCTCATCTTGAAAATCTTAATATAGATAAAAACGAGAGAGCATTATTAAAATTCAGACAGCGTATTGAGCAATTGTCTTTGTCAAATTCAATGTATAAAATTGAAAATGAAAATAATAAAATTATAAACAGTATCCGTGAAATTGAAAGTGAAATAACGCTATATGAAAATAATATTGGATTTTTTGCAAAATCAAAAAATGCTGAAATATTAATAGGTGACGTAACTAATAAAATAAAGAAAGCTAAAAATGAAATTGAACTACTTAAATCTAAATTAAAAATTATAAACGAGTTATAAAATAATCCCTTAATCCCATGTTCGCTTTCATAAAAAAAATCTTTTTTATAAAATTCTGGCTTTTTCGGATTATTATTTCTGTTATACTGTTTTTTACCGGTTTTATAGCTGTTAATGGCCAGACTGCAAGTATCAGGGGTTTTGTATATGATGAAGAAACAGGGGAAGCAGTATTATTTTCAAATGTTTATTTAAAAGGAACAACAATTGGGGCAATATCTGATGTAAATGGGTTTTATAATCTTACAAAAATTAATCCCGGCCAATATACTTTAATGATTAGTTATATTGGTTATGATACCTTAAGTGTTCCAGTTACCTTAAAACCCAATGAAATATTCACTAAAAAACTATTTCTCTCAAGATCAGATATAAAATTGGAAGAAGCAGTTGTAACTGCTGAACGACAGGAAATGCTTACATCGGTTAAAGCATCCATAATAAAAATTACTCCCAAACAAATGACCAAACTGCCAACTATTGGCAGTGAACCGGATTTGGCTCAATACTTACAAGTTTTGCCAGGGGTAATATTTACAGGTGATCAGGGTGGACAGTTGTATATACGTGGTGGTTCTCCAATTCAGAACAAAGTACTTTTAGATGGTATGATTGTGTATAACCCGTTTCATTCTATTGGCTTGTTTTCTGTTTTTGATGCTGATATAATCAAAAATGCAGATATCTATACAGGTGGCTTCAGTGCAGAATATGGTGGAAGAATTTCATCAATTATGGATATCTCAACTCGCGATGGTAACAAAAAAAGGATTGCCGGAAAACTTTCAACCAGTGTTTTTGGGTCTAAATTATTAATTGAAGGGCCTATAAAAAAATATAAAGAGGAAAACGAAGGGAGTTCTTCATTCATATTTTCCGGGAAAACATCATATTTAGAAGAATCTTCTAAAATCTTCTATAACTATATTGATACTGCCGGTTTACCATTTAACTTCACTGATATTTATGGTAAATTATCATTTAATAGCAGAAATGGCAGTAAAGCAAACTTTTTTGCATATAATTTCAATGATAATGTTAATTACCATGCATTGTCGAAGTTAAACTGGAACTCTTATGGCGTTGGTTTTAACGTAGTTTTAGTTCCTGCCGGTTCATCTGTATTAATTAAGGCAAATGCTGCATATTCCAGTTATAATATTACACTTGATGATTTATCAAATAAACCCCGGTATAGTGAAATAAATGGATTTAATATTGGCCTTAATTTTATTTATTTCATTGGAAAGAATGAAGTTAATTATGGTATTGAGACATTAGGTTATGAAACAGATTTCGAATTTCATAACATAATAGGGCGAAAAATTGTTCAACAGGAATTTACCACTGAATTTGCTGCATATGCTAAAGTGAAACTAACTTATGGTAAATTATTGCTTGAACCAAGTTTCCGGTACCATTATTATGCATCATTAGCCAATGCATCTCTTGAACCACGACTTGGTGTAAAGTATAATTTACGTGACAGATTCAGATTGAAATTTGCGGGTGGATTTTATTCTCAAAACCTAATTGCTGCAAATTCTGATAGAGACGTAGTTAATTTATTTTACGGATTTTTGTCAGGATCTGACGATTTACCCGAAGAATTTGATGGTAAAGAAATTAAACATTATTTACAAAAATCTGCTCATTTAATTACAGGTTTTGAATATGATATTACTTCACGGATGTATTTAAATATAGAGGGTTACTTAAAAGCAAATACCCAGTTAACAAACATAAACAGAAATAAACTTTATGACGATGTAATATCAAATTTTGATAAACCTGACAATTTGAAAAAAGATTTCATAGTTGAAACCGGAAATGCATATGGTATTGATTTCTTAGTTAAGTACGATTATAAGCGAACCTATCTCTGGCTTGTTTATTCATTAGGGTTTATTGACAGGTATGATGGAGAAAAAACCTATGTTCCTCACTATGATCGCAGACATAATGTTAATCTTGTAGGATCATATACATTTGGTGAAAACTTGAATTGGGAGTTTGGAACACGGTGGAATTTAGGTTCTGGTTTTCCGTTTACACCAACCGCCGGTTATTATGAAAATATATTATTTAGTGAAGGTTTGTCTTCAAATTATGAAAGTGTTAATGGCCAGTTAGGAATAATTTATGGCGATTTAAATTCGAAAAGGCTATCATATTATCACAGGTTTGATATTAACCTGAAACGAAGCTTTAATATCGGCGATAACACATCTTTGCAGATGACTTTCAGTATTACTAATGTATATAATCGTAATAATATTTTTTATATTGACCGGATATCGAATGAAAGAGTTGATCAATTACCAATTATGCCAAGTTTTGGCTTAAGTTTTTCATTTTAAGCAATTAAATAAATATAAGTGTCACGAACAAAATATATATTCGTTACAGGTGGTGTTGCTTCTTCGTTAGGAAAAGGGATAATATCAGCTTCATTGGCAAAACTGTTACAAGCAAGGGGTTTTAAAGTTACTATTCAGAAGATTGATCCATATTTAAATATTGATCCGGGAACATTAAATCCTTATGAACATGGTGAATGTTATGTTACCGATGACGGGGCAGAAACTGACCTGGATTTAGGCCATTATGAAAGATTCCTGAATACACCAACTTCAAAAGCAAATAACGTTACTACGGGGCGAATATATCAATCGGTTATTAATAAAGAACGAAAAGGTGATTATCTTGGAAAAACCGTTCAGGTGATCCCCCATATAACTGATGAAATAAAAAGGAGAATTAAACTGCTGGGAAAAAAAGATCAGTATGATATAGTAATTACTGAAATTGGCGGGACAGTTGGCGATATTGAATCATTACCATATATTGAAGCGGTCAGACAATTAAAATGGGAGAAAAATGTTGATATACTGGTTATCCATTTAACACTTGTGCCATATTTAAAAGCATCAGGAGAATTAAAAACCAAACCTACACAACATTCCGTTAAAGCACTATTAGAAGCCGGAGTGCAGCCAGATATTATTGTGTTAAGAACAGAAAAGCCACTTAATGATGATATTAGAAAAAAAGTTGCATTATTCTGCAATGTAGATTTGCCTTCAGTAATTGAATCTATTGATGTTTCTACTATTTATGAGGTTCCGGTATTAATGCAAAAAGAAAAACTTGATCAAACTGTAATTAATAAATTAGGATTAAAGAGTAATGGAATTCCGGAATTAGCTGCATGGAGAAACTTTCTAAATCAACTTCAAAATCCTAAAGGGATGGTAAAAGTTGGATTAATTGGGAAGTATGTTGAATTGCCAGATGCTTATAAATCAATTTCTGAATCTTTTGTGCATGCAGGTGCTACAAACAATACAAAAGTAGATGTTGAGTGGATTCATTCTGAAAAATTAAAGGAGAGTAACTTTGAGAAGGTATTGAGAAATTTGGATGGAATTTTAATTGCACCGGGATTTGGACATAGAGGTATTGAGGGAAAAATTTTAGCAGCTCAATATGCCAGGGAAAATAATGTACCCTTTTTTGGAATTTGTTTAGGTATGCAATGTGCAGTAATTGAATTTGGAAGAAATGTACTTGAATTAGAAGATGCACATTCAACTGAAATGAACAGAAAAACACCATATCCGGTAATTGATTTAATGGAAGAGCAAAAAGGAATTCTTGATATAGGTGGTACAATGCGTTTGGGAAATTATCCATGTAGCCTTAAGAAAGGAAGCAATGTATATAAAGCATATAAAAAGGTGGATATATTTGAAAGGCACAGGCACCGCTATGAATTCAATAATTTGTATTTGAAAGAATATGAAATATCCGGTATGGTACCAACCGGGATTAATCCTGAATCAAACCTGGTTGAAATTGTTGAAATACCTTCACTTAGCTGGTTTGTTGGGGTGCAATTTCATCCTGAATATAAAAGTACAGTGATAAACCCGCATCCTCTTTTTGTTGAATTTATTAAAGCAGCAATAGAACATCAAAACAGCTAAATTATTATTTATAACTCACCACTCACCACTCACCACTCACCACTCACCTCTCACCACTTACCTCTCATATACTCCCAACTCACAAACTTTCAACTTTGAATTTTAAACTTTGAATTAATAAGATGGATAGAAATACGGTTATAGGAATATTATTAATTGGAATATTATTATTTGGATACAGCATATTTACACGGCCAGATAAAGAAGAATTAGAAAAAGCGAGAAGAAAACAGGATTCAATTGCTTTGATTGAACAACAAAGGATTCTTAAAGAAACCATAAAAGAACAAGAAGCTATTAATACACAACAAACTATTGTAGAAGATCAGGATTTTGTTGCAGTTGAAAATGCAATAAAGGAGTATGGAATGTTTGGTGAAAGCGCAGTCGGAGTACAGGAATTTATTATTCTTGAGAATGATTTAATGGAAATTTTAATCTCCAGCAGGGGTGGAAGAGTGTATTCAGTAAATCTTAAAAAGTTCAGGACACATGATTCATTGCCACTAATATTGTTTAATGGTGATTCCACAATTTTCGGACTAAGTTTTTTTGCACAAAACCGGAGCATTAATACCAATAATTTGTTTTTTACTCCTGAAAAAGATGATAAAAAAATTGTTGTAACAGATAAAAGCCGTTCATTAGCAATGCGTTTATATGCTTCAGGAGGTCAATATATTGAGTATTTATACACCTTAGAACCAGGTGCTTACACATTAGGGCTTGATGTCAATATTGTTGGTATGAATGAAATTATTTCACAGAACACACAATATCTTACATTAAACTGGGAATATTTTGTTCCTTCGCAGGAAAAAGGCCAGGATTTTGAAAATCAGTACACATCAATTTATTATAAATATTACGAGGATGAGGTTGATAATTTAAATGCCCGGTCTGATGATTCAAAGGAATCGTTAAAAACGCGGCTCAAATGGATAGCTTTTAAACAACAGTTTTTTTCATCTGTATTAATTGCGGACACCTATTTCAGCAATGCATTTGTAATGCAAGAAAATATGGAAAATTCAAATGATTTTTTGAAATTTTTCAGGGCAGAGATCAGTATTCCGTTTGAAGGAAAACCGAACGAAAGTATTCCAATGCAGTTCTATTTTGGCCCGAATCATTATACAACATTAAAAAAGTATAAATTGAGTATGGACCAATTGGTAGAACTTGGATGGGGGATTTTTGGCTGGATAAACCGGTTTGCCGTTATCCCGGTTTTTAACTGGTTGAGTAGGTCAATTGAAAATTATGGTTTAATTATATTAATCCTTACAATCCTTATTAAAATAGTCATTTTTCCATTTACATTTAAATCGTATCAATCTACGGCTAAAATGAGGGTTTTAAAACCTCAGATTGATGAAATAGGTAAAAAATTCTCTAAACAGGAGGATGCCATGAAAAAGCAGCAAGCTACCATGGCACTTTATAAAAAAGTAGGTGTAAATCCAATTGGTGGTTGTTTACCAATGGTGTTTCAAATGCCAATATTGATTGCTATATTCAGGTTCTTTCCAGCATCAATAGAGCTTAGACAAAAGAGCTTTCTTTGGGCAGATGATTTATCATCTTATGACTCAGTTTTAGATTTACCATGGGATATTCCATTCTATGGAGATCATGTTAGTTTGTTTACTTTACTTATGACCATCTCAACAATTATTTATACCAAGCTTAACAGCCAAATGCAAAGTGCAAATGCACAAATGCCAGGAATGAAATACATGATGTATATGTTCCCGGTTATGATGTTATTCTGGTTTAACAGTTATGCTGCAGGATTAAGCTATTATTATTTCTTAGCGAATATTCTTACATTTGGGCAAATGTATTTGATAAAGCGTTTTGTTGACGATGAAGAAGTATTGAAAAAATTACAGGTTACTAAGAAAAAAACCAAGAAAAAATCCGGTTTTCAGAAACGGTTAGAAGATGCTGCTAAGCAAAGAGGGTATAAAATGCCAAAAAAATAAAAATATAATATACAGAAATATACTCTAAAATAGCGCAAGCGTCCGCTTGTGCTTTTTTAGTTATATCGGCTTATGTATAGCTATAAGTTATTTCACCAATAACAATTTTCTTGTTTGAACAAAATCACCTGCTATAAACCGGTAATAATAAACTCCACTGTTTAAATTTTGAGCATCCCATTTAAGTTCGTATTCTCCTTTTGCCTTTTTCTCTGAAATTAAAGTGTTGATTTTTTGCCCTTTTATGTTATATATTGACAATTCTACATTACAATTTACTGCTAACTTGTAACTAAAAACTGTTTTAGAGCTAAATGGATTTGGATAATTTTGATGTATTATAAATTTTGATGTAAGGTTTTCCTTTTCATAAATTGAAACGGGATAAGTAACAGTAATTGAGAATGTGTCACTCCAAAACCTGTGATTATTGCTCATAATATTTACACCAATAGGAATTTCTATATTATCCGGACAGTATTCTGAAATATATATCGTATGAGGATCCTCAGTAGTTTTTATTTCTCCTGGTGCAATATCACCAAATGATTTAATCCAAGGAGTGATCAATAATGTATCAAGACTAATTAATTTAGCCTCTACATTATTAGCAGAAGCAATTGAACCTTCATTTTTTAAGGTGAGAAATAAATATAATTGATCACCGGGATTCGGTACAGTATCAGAAGAATAAAAGGAATAATTTTCAAAAACTACAGGTCCTACAGATGTAAACCAGGCAACTTTAGGCAAAATTCTTGAAGTCTCTGTTGTATTATCTTTTGTTTCAACAGAAATCGTGATTGATTGTTCTTCTGATGGTAAATAAAAATTGCCCCATAAGCTATCCCCAACCATACCATCTCCATGCATACCGTCATCAAACAAATTTAAAGAGTCTATGAAAACACCATCAAAGTTGTGGAGCCTGGCAGTTACTACTAGTTCATGCTGGTTGGGATTCTCTACCTGGGCGGTAATAATTACTGTATCAACCCCAGGTTTGGCATAGGTCTTATTAACTGTCACGTCATGAGTATACGCCAGATTCTGAATCCATTCCAAAGCTCGTTTGACAACAGCATCTTCACCTATTGCCGCATCTTCCTGTGTAAGCCAAATTTCCTCGTCAGGCGGAATGTTTAAATGTGTGAGGAATTCATCCGGTTGTTCGGTCAGTGATAAATTTGACAAGGTTTTACGAAAAGCCCAATCATTGGAAATAGAACTAATATCAGGCAAATGTACTTGACCAAATGCACCATTCGTCCCAAGTCCGAAAGTACGCACCATAGGGTGTGTGCGCATTTGTAGCGGCACTATGTCGCCAGCACTAAATGAGTTGGGACCTGTAAGTACTGCAATTGGTTTATCGAAAAAATTACTATCTGCATTCACCATGTACCCATCATTGTACAATCTCTTCATTGAATAATGATCAGCCGTATCATCACGAATAAATTCCCTATAGTAATCCTGATCTTCATTATATAAAACTGAAAGAGCTTTTGTAAATTCCACCCAGTGGCCACCAGTGTTGAATCTCGAATCAATAATCAGGCCGTCAACCTGATGATTGTTAACGAGGTCCAAAACCGCCTGTTTGAATTCATCCCCGGTGTTTATAGTCGGATATGAATGATCACCGCTTCTAGTCCAAGTCCAGACATAGATGTATCCCGTCTGTGTACCGTCAACAACACCCCAACTGACAAAATGTCCCTCATCAATATCTGGAAACTGGACTCCGCGTATGCCCATCTGGTCTGAATTAAGTTTGTAAATATTTTGATTGTGCAACAAGGAAGTTTGCAGGTGAATAGTATCCCCACTTGTATATTTAACAATATCGATGGTGTCAAACAGGTGCCAGTTTTCCCCGGCTGATGTTAGTAAACCATGTAAATCGCTGCCGGAATTACTAGTGAAAGAAGCTGGGAAATAAAGCGGCAATTCCGCATTGAGAAGTTGTTTGTATAAATTTTTCCAGGGGATATTATCATAGCCGAGAATAACATCGCCCCGTTCTAATCCTAATGGATGATTATACACCACATCGTAGACAAACAGAGAACTGTCTGAAAGAGGAGCAAGTCCGGCTCCAAAATGACTATATTCCTTATAAAGGAATATTTTATTGAACATAGCTGGAGTTCCGAAAACAACAAGTAAAGGCGTACCGGGTTTCAGGCTATCGGTTGCAATCGCTACATCGAATACTTTTGAATGCGAATCGAGAAGATTTCTAAACATATGGCTCATTATAGCATAGAAACGACCCCGGCTAACGCCTTCAGCTACTTCCGGCCGGTAAATAGCTCTCAGTGTTTCCCAATTATCATCAATATTGAAAAAGCTTGGGTATTTTCTGTCAATCAAACCCCAACAATAGTCGAATAATTCAAGTTTTTGTGCTGTAGGCATTCCTTCACCCCATGTGGAATCAATTACCGTCTGCCAGTCTTTTGCCGTATAATGTCCGGGTTTTTTTGGAATATAGTGGAAATCACTGCGGTCTGCCTTTTCGGCTTTATCGCGGATTTCCTGATAAAAATTGAATTGTGTTTTTGGATCGAGCTGACCGTAACTGATGTTAATAAGTACAAAAATTAGTAGGATTAATAAATTTAGTTTTTTACTTCGTGAGATCGCTGTTGCTAAGTTCATGGTATAGAATATTAATTTTAGTCATAGCATAATTCCTGCTTCATTATATAAATTTAAAACATTTCTATTCCAAAGTCAAATTTAATTTGCAGATTTTCAAAACTTTAAGTACTCTGGATACTCAAAGTATTTTAGGCACTTTTTACCTATGGCAAGGGTAAATTACAAGGTTCCTAATTCCATTTTTTATCCTAACTTAATTTAGTCTGATTCTATATTCCAAAAATGTTATTTAACATAGTATTTATCATGTCTTTTTTGTTTTCAAATTAATATTTTTAAACCTTAATTAATTACTAATAATTATTAGTGTCATGTCAAACTTCGGGTTTCATTTGCCATCGCTGCCCCTAACCCCTAAAGGGGAAATCCACCCAGGGGGGCTGTTCCTTTTAGGGAATAAAAGGGCGAGCGAGGGCATTAAATTACCCGAAAAACCATACTTGGCTTAACACAAGTAAAAAAATCGATATAAAATGCGTATTAGGAGAATTCCCGGGGAAATGGAAAAGGTAGATCTGCCGGATGTTGATTTATCTTTAATTGACCCAATAATAAAAAAATACAAAAATAAAAGGGGGAATTTGATTCCTCTTTTGCAAGGAGCTCAAGACTTGTATGGATTTTTACCTCCCCAGGCATTCGAGAAAATTTCGAATGATACTGGTTTGAATTTAAGCGACATGTATGGAGTTGCTACATTCTATGCGCAGTTTAGATTAAATCCTGTAGGAAAACATGTTGTGAAAGTATGTCATGGAACTGCTTGTCATGTTCAAAATGCAGGAACCATAACCGATTCTTTAAAAGAAGCACTAAAAGTTGACGATGGGGCAACTACTGAAGATGGACTTTTTACACTTGAGTCAGTAGCATGTTTGGGGTGTTGCTCACTTGCACCTGTTATGATGATTGATAATGAAACTTATGGTAATTTATCAGGAAAAGATGCAGTGAAAATTGTAAAAGAAATTAAAATCAGCGAAAGTAATTAATTTCATGTCAGATGTATGATGTCAAAAGTCAAATGTAAGATGTGAAACATTGAATAGAAACTGGAGGTATAGGCTGAGGCTAAGGCTAAGGCTGAGGGGATGATAGTAGAACTCAAAACTCACAATTCAAACTCACACACTCCCCCTTTAAAGGGGGCTAGGGGGATGATCAAAACCCAAAACACATTACTCAAAACCCACTCTGAACTTGATACTAAATACTAGATACTAAGAATTAAAACATAATGGAAAAAACTCAAGTTATTGTTGGCCTTGGAAGTTGCGGTATAGCAGCCGGAGCCAATAAAGTATATAATAAAATAAAAGCCTTAAAAAAAGTAGATAATCTTGATTTTGAACTGAAGCAAACCAGTTGTATTGGTATGTGTTACCGTGAGCCATTAGTTGAAATAATTGATGAATCAGGTTCTTATTTGTATGGCGAAATTGATGAGAAAAAGGTAGTCGATCTTATTGATCAACATATTGTTAATCAAAATCCAATTAAAGATTATGTTGTAAAAACCGATCTTTTTAAAACTAAAGATGATGTTTTTTTTGAAGGCCAGGTAAAAATAGCATTACGCGATTGTGGTTATATAAATCCTGAAATTATTGAAGAATACGAAGAGCGAAAAGGCTACGAAGTAATAAAAAAGATTGCCTCAGAAAAGATAACTCCGGAAAGCATTATTAAAACTGTTTACGATTCAGGTATCAGAGGCAGAGGAGGAGGAGGGTTTCCAACAGGCTTGAAATGGCAATTTGCAAGAAACAATCCGTCTGACGAGAAATTCATTATCTGTAATGCCGATGAAGGAGATCCGGGAGCATTTATGGATAGATCGTTATTGGAAGGCGATCCACATGCTATTCTTGAAGGAATGATAATTGGCGCATATGCAATAGGAGGGACAGACGGAGTCATTTATTGTAGAGCTGAATATCCGCTGGCCATAAAAAGGTTAAACATTGCATTAGGCCAGGCTCGGGAAAAGGGGTATTTAGGTGAGAATATTATGGGAATTAAAGGCTTCAATTTCGACATATTTGTTAAGGAAGGAGCAGGAGCTTTTGTTTGTGGCGAAGAAACAGCGCTTATAGCATCGGTTGAAGGTGAGCGAGGAATGCCACGAAAAAGACCACCTTTCCCGGCAGAATCGGGATTATGGAACAAGCCTACAAACATTAATAATGTCGAAACATTTGCTAATATTCCATGGATCATTTACAATGGAGCAGAAGCTTATGCCAAATACGGAACTGAAAAAAGTAAGGGAACTAAAGTTTTTGCTTTAACTGGTAAAATTAAGCATGGTGGTTTGGTAGAAGTTCCTATGGGAATTACTATACACGATGTTATATTCAAACTTGGTGGTGGAATACAAAACGATAAACAATTCAAAGCCGTTCAGTTAGGAGGGCCATCTGGTGGATGTATACCAGCATATATGGCTGATACTATGGTAGATTACGATTCTGTAAATGCTACCGGAGCAATAATGGGATCAGGTGGAATGGTTGTTATGGACGAAACTATATGTATGGTTGATATGTCCCGTTTCTTCCTCGACTTTACACAAAAAGAATCTTGTGGTAAATGTACGTTTTGCCGTATTGGAACCAAGCGCATGCTTGAGATTTTAACAAGAATCACTGAAGGTGAAGGGAAGGAAGGTGATATTGAAAAGCTGGAATTGTTATCTTATCAAATTAAAGACAGTTCGCTTTGTGGTTTAGGCCAGACAGCGCCAAACCCCGTGTTAACTACCATAAAATATTACCGTAATGAATACGAGGCGCATATCAGAGACAAAAAGTGCCCTGCAAAGAGCTGTAAAAAATTACTAACATACGAGGTAATTGAAGAAAATTGTACAGGATGTACCGTTTGTGCTAAAAACTGTCCGGTTGATGCTATTGACGGGGAAAGGAAAGAGCTACATTTTATAAGACAGGATGCTTGTATTAAATGTGGAGTTTGCTATGACAAATGTAAGTTTGATGCAATTAAATTAAGTTAAAAGAAAAATGTCAGAAGTAGGAAGCGAGGAACAAATCAGTAACCCGCAACCCGTAACCTGCAACTTGAAACTTGAAACCTGAAACTTGAAACCTGATACAAAATACTAAATACTAAGAATAAATGGAAAGTAAAATATTCATCATATTAGACGGCAAAGCAATTGAAGGAATAAAGGGAGAAACAATTCTTGAACTTGCTCGCCGAAATAATATAGAAATTCCAACATTATGTAACGATCCACGGCTTAAGCCATATTCTTCATGCTATGTTTGTGTTGTTGAAGTGGAAGGTATGCGTGGATTACAACCTTCATGTTCAACCCGTATTACAGAAGGAATGGAGATACAGACTAAAAATAGAAAGGTACGTAATGCAAGAAAAACAGCGTTGGATTTATTATTAAGTAATCACTATGCCGATTGCGAAGCACCATGTAAACAAACCTGTCCTGCCGGAGTGGATATACAAGGTTACATTTCTCTTATTGAGAAAAAAATGTATAGAGAAGCTGTTGCTTTGATCAAAGAAGTAAATCCGTTACCTGCAATTTGCGGGCGGGTTTGTGTAAGGCCTTGTGAAATTGCTTGCAGGAGAAACCTGTTAGATGAAGGAACCGGTGTGGGAATTGACTATTTAAAACGGTTTGCATCAGATATTGATATTAATTCAGAATTACGATATATACCTGAAAAGAAATCTTTATCAGGTAAAGAAGTTGCTGTTATTGGAGCAGGGCCTGGTGGAATATCTTGTGCTCATTTCTTACTTCAACAAGGTCATAAGGTTGATATTTACGAAGCAAGCCCGGAAGCAGGCGGCATGTTACGTTATGGAATTCCTGAATACCGGCTTCCAAATGATTTACTACAAAAAGAAATTGATACTATTAAAGATTTAGGGGCCAATATATATCTCAAAAAGAAACTTGGAGACAATTTAAACTATAGAGAATTAAACCAAAATTATGATGCTACTATTCTTACAATTGGCTCACAGCAGGGAACATTAGTTGGCTGCAAAGGTGAAGATGCAGAAAATGTGTATTCAGGGATTGACTTCTTGCGAAATATGGAAATGACCGGCCAGCAGTACGATTTCAAAGGTAAAACTATTGCAGTTGTAGGAGGGGGAAATACAGCAATGGATTGTTGCAGGACTTCCATGCGATGTGGCGCTGAAAAAACCTATATAATATACCGCCGTACTGAAAAGGAAATGCCGGCAAACCCAATTGAAATTCATGAATCACAACTTGAAGGTGTTGAGTACAAGATACTTACAAATCCAATTGAGATCAAAAAGGATGAAAATG
>DAOVJU010000391.1 GCA_030632095.1 Chlorobiota bacterium | reverse complement strand
ACTTCCGGCCAAAGTATTAATAAAACCGGCAATAAAACCAACACCTATTATTGCTAAAATAATATACCATTCCATAGTTATATAAAATAAAACCTAACCCGGACAAGCTAGAATCAAAAAGTATAAGATTAAATATTGTTATTATGTCAAATGTATGAAGTCAAATGTCAATTGTCAAATGTATGAGGTCAAATTTCAATTGTTTGATTTCTTTTTTGCTTTGGTTGTTGAAACTGATTTTGCAATAATCTTTATTATTAGTAAACATTTGACATTTGACATGAAATTTATGACATTTGACATTACTGCCTTTTAAAACTGAATCAAACAGGTTTTTATATCCTGTTCAGTTTATGCTGTGATTCAAAACAAACATTTAGCTTACAAACATTGGCCTGTGCGACATCATTTCGTTTACTTCTTTTCTGACTGAAGCAATTAATTCTTCGTTTTCAATATCCATAATCACACGGTCAATCATATCAACAATAACAGGCATTTCACCCTCTTTCAATCCACGTGTTGTAATTGCAGGTGTCCCAACTCTTAATCCGGAAGTCTGGAAAGGAGAACGGCTATCAAAAGGAACCATATTCTTATTGATTGTAATATCTGCTTTTACTAAAGTATTTTCAACTATCTTACCGGTTATTTCAGGAACTTTAGTTCTTAAATCGACAAGCATGGAATGATTATCTGTACCTCCCGAAATTACTTTGTATCCTTTATCGATAAACGCCTGAGCCATTATAGTAGCATTTTTCTTCACTTGTGTTTGATAAACTTTAAATTCCGGCGCTAATGCTTCTCCAAATGCTACTGCTTTAGAAGCAATAACATGCTCAAGTGGCCCTCCCTGAATTCCCGGGAATACACCAGAATTCAATAATGAAGACATCTTTCTGATCACTCCTTTTTTAGTTGCTTTTCCCCAGGGATTTTCAAAATCTTTGCCAATTAATATAATTCCGCCTCTAGGTCCGCGTAAAGTTTTATGTGTAGTTGATGTAACAATATGAGCATATTTTAATGGGTTATCTAACAAACCTGCGGCAATTAAACCAGCCGGATGGGCCATGTCAACCATAAGTAAAGCACTTATTTTATCGGCAATTTCACGCATTCTTTTATAATCCCATTCCCTGGAATAAGCTGAAGCTCCACCAATAATTAACTTTGGTTTTTCCTTTAGAGCAACTTCTTCCATCATATCATAATCAACCATTCCGGTTTCTTCTTTAACACCATATGCTACGGGTTGATACAGAATTCCTGATGAATTAACAAATGATCCGTGCGATAAATGACCTCCATGTGAAAGGTCTAATCCCATAAATTTATCACCCGGTTGAAGACAAGCTAAAAATACTGCCATATTTGCCTGTGCTCCTGAATGAGATTGAACATTTGCCCATTCTGCATCATATAGTTCTTTCAATCGGTCAATTGCCAATTGTTCTGTTTCATCAACATGCTGACAACCACCATAATATCTTGCACCAGGATATCCTTCTGCATATTTATTAGTCATGCATGAGCCCATAGCCTGCATCACTTGCTCACTTACAAAGTTTTCTGAAGCTATTAACTCAATTCCATTTTTTTGTCGGTTATATTCTTTCTCAATTATTCCAAAAACAAGATCATCACGTTTCATTATAGTATTGTTTTTAAATTAATAATTAATCTATTATTGTATATTTTTCCCAAAAATAGACTTTTAGAATTGATAATAAAATGAAATTGGTTATTATTTCCTTATATCATTAAAAGCTTTATCTTGAATAATTTAGTTATAGTATTTCCTGAAACTATTGTTGAATCAAGTATAAAAAGTAGTAAATTACGTCAATGATGTATAATACAAGAGACTTTCAAAGTCTCAAAGACTTGGAAAGTCTAATGGAAAAGCCTAAGCTAATTTATTTATTTACCAGAATTTAGTAATTTTAGACATTCATATGATAAAATCTATCTGATATGAAGTTTTATGCATGGATTTTAATATTTCTGTTAATCATTAGTTTTTCATGCGAAAAATGGAATTATGAGAAAAGGCCAGACCATGATTTTGTAACTTTTGAGAAAACTTTTGATGTAAATGGTAATGAACAAGTATATGGAATAATTCCAACACTTGATAATGGATTTGCAATTATTGGTACCGTTAAATTAAGTATTGGTGGTGAATCTGCAGCGTTTTTAATAAAAACAGATTCTATTGGAAATGGCGATTGGATAAGCTCAAATCAACAATGGAATTTTTCAACTCATACTAATGAAACAGGCAGGGATATAATTCAAACTCAAAATGGCGAATATGTAATTCTTGGAACCAGAATTAAAGATGATTTAACCAAACAATTATATATCATTAACATACAACAAAACGGGAATTTCAATTGGGAAAACGAATTTGGTTTTGAACAGAACGAAGAAGGATATTCGATTCTAAGCAAAGAAGACAATGGATTTTTACTTTTTGGATATTCAAGCTCTTTTAATGATCGTGGAAATGAAGCAATTATATATGTAGCTGATGCTCAAGGTGAATATGTTACTTATTACAGAAGAAATATAAGTTCTCCGTATGATGATCAAGGCTTATGTATTATTCCAACAAGTAACAATAATTATGTGCTTTTAATAAATACCTGCCAGGATGAAACAAATTCGTGTCTTAATTTGTTAACCATTCTACAAAATGATTTATCTGCTCCTCATATAGATTCTATAGCATTTGGAAATTATTCAAATGTACTCCCTTCAATAATTCAAAACACGGAAGGAAGATTTGCAATTGCAGGTGGATTTAAATCTGATGAAGAAACAATACTAAACCTCATTATTACAAATAATAAAGGACAAAACATTATAACTAAATCATTTCCAGATATTTACCCAACAAAAGGAGTTTCTATTATACAAACAGTAAGCGGAGAATATGCTATATTAAATAGTGATGGAACACTCATAAAAACAACCGGCGAGGGTGCTGAAATATGGAGGCAATTGTATGATATTACTACCCATGGCAATAATTGTATTTTAGAAACATCAGACGGAGGATTTGTTCTGGCTGGAATTACTAATACCGGATCTTCAGATTTTGATGTAAAATTAATAAAAACCGATTCAAATGGTAATATAAGGTAAAGAACGCTTGCTCTTTCGGATCTGTAATTAAATTAGGTAGACTTTCCAAGTCTCAAAGACTTGGAAAGTCTGTGATCTCACTTATTTAATTAATACTTTCTTCACATATTTAGATTGCTCTGTTAAAATTTCAATAAAATACAAACCTTCTCTTAAATTGTTTACATTAAGATTCTCCTCAAAATACTCATAGTTTGTTTCATAACTGTTATATTCTATAATACTTCCAATCATATCAAACACTTTAACCTCAATTATCTTTGAATCCAATCCATTATAACTTAAGGTAATTTCGCCTTGTGCCGGATTAGGAAATATATTTATAAAGCTATTGTCAAAACTAACAGGATCAATATTTACAGGAATTGGTTCATCACTTAACTTAAGCAAGAATCCTTCATCAACAAGACTATCATTTGTTTCAAATACAATTAACATTCTTGATACAAATAACTCTTCACTTATAGCCGGAGGCAGATTTTCGTTATTGAATTCACTTATAAGATTTTCACTATTAACTTCAATACCACTATAAATCCTGATCCAGTCACTTTGATGAACTTTAAACTTATTAAAATAATAATGAATTGAAGAGATTCCCTCAGGTTCTACTCTCCATTCACAATTCAGATTATGTGTATAATAGAAATCTTCGCAACCATGATTTATAGTTGAATATGGCTCTGCAAATGAGTAAACAGAAGTACTGTTTTCACATGGAGGGCAATGAATATACACGGTATATTCAGCCGTATCAGTACAACCTCCTTTAGTACCTATTACCGAATAAATTGTCTTTGCATGTGTAGGATGAGCCTGAACTGACTGTTGATCGGGCAAGTCTTCATCACCATATTCACTGAACCATTCGTAAGTATTAGCTCCGCTTGCTGCAAGAATAATTGATCCTTCTTCATAAACATAATCAAGATCATCAGGATTTGTTATACCAACTTCTGGTTTTTCATTAATAGTTAACGAAACAGCAGAATAATCGCTTTCGCAATCATTAGCTGTTTGGGTTACATAATAGGTATATGTTCCTGT
>DAOVJU010000196.1 GCA_030632095.1 Chlorobiota bacterium | reverse complement strand
TATTAGACTATGGAGGTGTATATACAAGTATGCATATGGATATTAATAACTACTTTGACACTGACAGTACATATTTATATTCTGATGATATGGATGTTAATCACGCTGTTTTACTTGTTGGATGGGATGATAACATAAATATTTTTAACCAGACAGGTGCATGGATTATAAAAAACAGTTGGGGAACTAATTGGGGAGCAAATGGCTATTTCTATATTTCTTATACCGATACAAGGGTATTAACCACTAATGCAATATTCCCAACACGCTTACCAGCAAATAGTTATGATACAATTTATCAGTACGATCATTTGGGATGGTTGTCTAATACCGGATTTAATAGTGAATTAGCTTATGGCCTGGTAAAATATACTGCCTCCTATAAGCAAAAAATTACTAAAATTGGAACTTATATAAATTCCTCAAATACAAGCCTTGACGTAAAAGTATATTTAGGAAAATCAGGCCATGTTTTATACGATCTTGCTTTTGCAAAATCTAATATAGAATGCACATTCCCAGGTCATTACATTTTTAGTATAAAAGATTCTATACTAGTACCGGGAGGTAAAGATTTCTATATTCTGGTAAAATATACAACACCTGGTTATATGCATCCTATACCGGCCGAGAAATATCTCGAAGCTAATGGTGAGGTATTTGCTGATCCGGAAATAGAAAATGATGTTTGCTGGATTAGTTCAAACGGAACTAGCTGGTTACAGCTAGGAAGTAACCAGGATGAAGAAAAAAGTCATATGGACCTTACAATAAAAGCATATGCTGTTGCTGATACCATTACTTTATCTCGTCAGGAAGTATTAATAATATCGCCAAATCCAACCAATGGTTTTATTTTTATTGATTTACAAGATATAAATCAAACTGATGTAACACTGGAATTAACAAATACCAGAGGTGAATTGATTTATAAAAACACTTTTGAGAATTCTGAAAGTAATTTTAATTATCAATTAGATGTAAGCAGGTTATTAACCGGTGTTTATATTCTTCGAATTATAAATGGAAAATTAACTAAAAGTAAAAAAATCATTGTGGTTAACTAAGCCTATAAATACTTTCTAATAAATATATGAGCCCAGTCTAAAAGATATTACATTTCCTTTTTTTGCCTTTATAAATTTGGCTCGAAAGGAATCGAAGAGTGGTGAAGATCAATTTTCAACATATCTTTATCGTTTTTAGAATAACTAAATGTAAATTCCACCTTTGTTTCGTTGCCATTCAAATCAGTGAAAAAGTAATTGCCCATAGCAATTGCTCTGTTTTCTTCCAGTATCATCCCTGTATTTTCAAAATGTACCTTGGTCCATGGTTGTAAGGCAAAACCGTGATCTTCGGGGAAATTTTCATCTCCACCGATAAAATATGATTTTACCGCCTCTTTATTTGGGCGAAACTGGATTATTGAAGCTTTTGTTGGTTTGAAAAGGATTTTATTTTTCTCCAGAGCATACAGCTTTTCTAATTGTTCTTCAGTTTCTTTTACACAAGACTTTTTATGGTTTTTGAGACTGCCAATTTTTATGATCGCATCTCCCCATTCCTTCTGGGCTTTTAAAACTTCTTCTTTTGTAATCATAATTACTGAATTCTTTGTCATTTCCAATAATTTCTTTAAAATGTAAACTTTAGCATAAAAAAATTACTGCCAACATTATCCTAAAATCATCTTTTATTTACAGATTAGTATATATTACACTTACCCTTAACTGACTAAGATGCATGTAATAAAAATATTGCCGGCCGTTTATTAATATCTGGTTTACTTTTAGTCCATTCTTTAATGGGTTTCGTCTTAATAAATTCACTTTTCAAGGTAATATCGCATGCTATACAAAGTTTAGTGCCATAATCACATGCATTTAAAATATCATTTAATAATTGCTGATTCCTGTATGGAGCTTCAATAAAAATTTGCGTCTGGTTTTCATTTCGCGACCTGTTTTCAAGAAATTTAATTCTTTTTATCCGCATATTACTTTTAATTGGCAAATATCCGGCAAATGCAAAATTTTGGCCATTCATACCCGATGCCATTAAGGCAAGTATAATAGAAGAGGGCCCGACTAATGGGATAACTTCAATTGATTTTTGATGGGCAATGTTCACTATATCAGAACCAGGATCGGCCACACCCGGAACACCGGCTTCTGAAATGATTCCTGTATTATTTCCTTCTAAAACAGGTTTCAGAAGCTTACTTACATCTTCATTTTTATCGTGTTTATTAATAACATAGAATTTCAAATCATCAATTTTATGCTTTATTTTCGCTTTAATTAAAAATCGCCTTGCAGTTCGTTCATTTTCAACAATATAGAATCTTGTTTGATTTAATATTTCAATTACATGATTAGGGATTACCTTTTCCAGATCGGTATCGCCAAGTGTTGTAGGTATTAAATAAAGCTTTCCCGGCATTTTTCGTTTTTCTGTAAAAATATAGAAATAATTGGCGTTTTTCATATTACGGTTTACAATTCAGATTAAATGCAATAATTTAATGAAGTATGTTAATTAAATGAAACTGGAAATTCGGCTGTATATACCAAACCATCTTCCCAAATTTCATCCCGAAAACTTTCGGGACTAATTTCAAATTTTTAACTATGAATTTTTACTTCAACATTCATTATTCAATATTGGATATTCATTATTCAAAAACAAAAATGGACAGTTGGAAGTTAAACAGGCATTATCACTGTCAAAGACGAAGGCTTTAAAATTTTCAATAAAACAAAAAAGATTGAAAGTCTTACCGAGGTGCTTAACTTTATCACTTTTTACTTTTAGCTTTCATCTTTTAACCTATCACTTTTGTCTTTATTATTTGTAAATGATATTTTTGTACTAAATGATATAAAATAATAAATTTTGAAAATTACATTTCTTGGTACTGGTACTTCACTTGGCGTTCCTGTTGTAGCATGTAATTGTAATACCTGCAATTCTGATGATATAAGGGATAAAAGATTAAGAAGCTCTGTTCTTGTTGAAGTTAATGGTACAAATTTAATAATTGATGCCGGCCCGGATTTCAGGCAACAGTTGCTTAGGGAAAATATTGATAAGCTAGACGCTATTTTATTAACGCATGAACATCGTGATCATATTGCCGGCTTAGATGACATTCGATCATTTAATTATTTGCATAAAAAAGCAATGGATATTTATGCTGAGCAGCGAGTTCAGAAAGGAATAAAAGTCAATTATTCATATGTTTTTTCAAAAACAAAGTACCCGGGTATACCAGATATGAACTTAAAACTTATTGAAAATAAACCCTTTAATGTTAACTCTATAACAATAATTCCAATCAGGGTGATGCACCTTAAACTTCCTGTATTTGGTTTTAGGATCAAGAATTTTTCTTACATAACTGATGCAAATTACATATCAGAGGAAGAAAAGGAAAAAATGAAAGGGTCAGAAGTTTTAGTAATAAATGCATTACGAAAAAAGAAGCATATCTCTCATTTCAATTTAGAAGAGGCTCTTCAACTTATAGATGAACTTAAACCTGAAAATGCTTATCTTACACATATTAGCCATTTAATGGGAAAACATAATGATGTTTCAAAGGAATTACCGGAAAATGTTTTTTTAGCCTACGATGGTTTAGAACTTTCTATTTAATATTTGCATAAAACCCAAATGACGTCCGCTTGTATCTTTCTGCTACAAAGCACCAAGTCAACATTGCAAAAGCTATATTATAAAGCATTCAGAAAAAACTATAAGACTATTTATGTTTTAGTATGAAAGATTTATGAGAGAAATTGGTATTGGGATATTATGTAAATTCAAAAAATATAAAAGTCCAAGCGGACGCTTGAACTAGTGTGTCTCATGAATGCAATGAATAAATTTAATTTACTGCTTATGAAGCTAAGATAGATTTAACTCCGTTGAGAGCTTTGCTGTTCTCAATTGGATTATTGAACATATACTTGTTAGCGACAAAAAGTATGTTGAACCGTTCAAAGAAATTTGAGCGGTTTTTTTGTTTAAAATTGTACCCCAATCAGTAAAATATCATCAACCTGCTCATATTTAAGATTATAATTGTTCATCCAGATTTCAATGGTTTCATTCATATAATCAGCCTGTTCATTTATAGGAATATGGTGAATATTAGCTAATTCTTCCTGTAAGTTCCGCATCATAAATTTTCTGCCCTTGGGGCCACCAAACTGGTCAGCATAACCATCAGAAAAAGCATATACAATATCCCCTTTTTTTACTTCTATTCTGTTAGTAACAAAGTCCTTTTTTTCAATCTTTTGCGAACCTCCAATTGAACGCTTTGTAGATCGCACTTTAGTTACTTCCCTTCCTGAAATGTGAATTAAAGGGCGATATGCCCCTGCATATTCGAGAACATTACTACCCTTTTCATGGGCACAGAGTGCTATATCCATACCATCAAAACTGTCTCCCTTCCTTCCTCTCTGATCCAATGCTTCAATAATATCTGCATCAAGTTCTGTTAATAATTCTGCCGGATCTAAAATGTTTTTATCATTCACTATTTTTTCCAGTAAATTATTTCCTATAATAGACATAAATGCTCCCGGAACACCATGCCCCGTACAATCAGCAGCAGCAAATAACCTTCGTTTTCCTTTTTTGTAAAACCAGAAAAAATCACCACTTACAATGTCCTTAGGTTTATATACGATAAATGAATTTGGAAATTCTTTTTTAAAAGCAGATAATGTAGGAAGAATCGCAACCTGTATTCTCTTAGCATATTGAATACTACTCAAAATGTCTTCATTCTTTTGCCTTAATTCGGCTGTTCTTTGTGCTACTGTTTCTTCCAGTATTCGTTTTTCCTGTTTTAACCTTTTTGTCCTAATGCGAATATAAAGCAATATTGCAAGGATAGTGGCAATTACAGATGATATAATGAACCAATTTGTTCTCCAGAAAGGCGGATTAATGGTTACTCTTACAGCTAATCCTTCATTATTCCATATGCCTTCATTGTTTGCCGCCCTTACCCTGAAAATATATTCACCATCCCTTATGTTAGGATATGGAGCATACCTTCTTACACTTGGGTTACTCCAATTAATATCAAGCCCCTCCATTTTATATGAATAAAGGTTTTTTTCCGGATCAGCATAATCAAGTCCTGCAAATTCAAAAGCAATAAAGTTTTCACGCCATGAAACCTGGATGTCTTTTTTATAATTTACAGTTGTATCTCCCTTGAAAACGACTTCCTCATCCATTTTTTTGAAAGATATCAAATGAACAGGTGGTATATATTTATTTTCAATAATCCGGTCAGGAAAAAATGAATTAAACCCATTTACACCACCAAAAAATATCTCACCGGTTTTATTATTCTGAAAATGGGCTAACTGTGTGAATTCATTTCCTTGTAAGCCATCTGATTTATTGAAATTACGAAATTTCCCTTTGGTTGAATTCGTAAAATCAGGTGTATACCTGCATATTCCATAATTTGAACTTATCCATAAATTACCTTCTTTATCTTCAAAAATTCCCCAAAGCCTGTTATGTGGCAGTCCGTCTTTTTCAGTAATCCTGATAATTTTTTTTGTTTTTTTAATAAAACAATTTAATCCCGCATCTGTTGATAACCACAAGTGCCCTTTCTTGTCGTTATAAATATAGTTTACAACATTATTGCTTATGCTTGTTGAATCACCCTCGACAAACAAATAATTCTCAAATTTTTGGGTTTTAGTATTATAAATACTTAAACCTCCTCCCCGCGTTCCAATCCACAAAGTATCTTGCCCATTGCCGGTAATATAATTAATTATCTTACATGGCAGGCCATCATTTTCATAAAACCGCTTAAATTTTGTTGTTTTCTTGTCAAACCTGTCCATTCCATTAAAAGTCGCTAGCCAGAGATTACCTTTGTTATCATCATAAACAGACATTACAGTATTGTTGCTGATAGATGTAGAATCCTCAGATTTAGCAATATAACTTTTCACAAAACCTGTTTTTCTATCAAAATACTGTAAGCCTTTCCCCCATGTTCCCAGCCATAAGGTTCCTGTCTTATCCAAATGTATATCAAGTACAGGTTTATCAAGCTCACTGTTTTTGTCAGCATAATGGGTCATCCGATTTGTTCTGCGATCAAGGAGGCTTATACCGCCAGCCGTAGTACAAATCAATAATCCACCGTATTCATCTTCTTCTATTACGAATACAATATTGCTCCTTATCGTATTATCATCATCTTCAACTTTTTTATGATGGCTGAAATTAACAATAGTATGGTGAACAATATCAAAACCAAGATCATAACTACCAATCCATAAACTTCCTGATGCATCCAGGAACAGGTCGGTTAAATTGTTACAATTAATGCTGTATGCATTGTTATCATTGTGCATTTCGTAAAAACCCAGGCATTGCTTGTTTAATTCAATTTTTGTTAAACCATTTTTAGTTGCCACCCAAACTTGTCCATGTTTATCTTCTATGATAGATCTTATCCAATATTTATCTAATTCTTTTGGTTCACTCATATCAAGAAATTTGGTATAATCAATCAGGATATTATTTTTTTTGTCCATCAAATTAAGCCCGCCCTTGCGTGTACCTATCCATA
>DAOVJU010000375.1 GCA_030632095.1 Chlorobiota bacterium | reverse complement strand
GCATTCGACATTTGGTAAAATGCATTTATCATACCCATTACTGTACCAAGGAATCCAATCATAGGAGCTCCTCCGGAAACTGTTGCAAGAGTTGGTAAACCTTTTTCTAATTTCGATATTTCAAGGTTCCCGACATTTTCTATAGCTGCACTAACATCATTTAATGGCCGGCCAATCCGGTTAATTCCTTTTTCAATCATCCGTGCAATAGGGTTTTCAACTGTTTTGCATAAGGTTAATGCCGATTCAATCTTGCCTTCATGTATATAATCCTTAATTCTATTCATGAAATTAATATCTTCTTTAGCTGCTTTTGTAATAGCAAAATATCTTTCGAAAAAAATATATACCGCAACTATGGATAATAAAACTATCGGAAGCATTATCCACCCGCCTTTCATGGCTAAATCCCAAAAAGATAAAGTGATTTCGGATGGTTCATTTAACAGGTTTTCTGCCTGGATTCCTAAGTTTGCTTGTAATAAGAGTAATTGGTTCATTGTTTTTAGAATAATTTACATTAAAACGAAAAAATATAATAATGTTGTATCTGCGAAATTAATTAATAGTATTGGAATTTCAATGTTATTTCTCGCAAAGGCGCAAAGGGCGCAAAGTTTTATTTTAATCTTCTTTTTAGTATTTGATTTGAACTATTTGCTATTATTTAAAAGTTTCTGGTTATATGTTTGCTGGCAATTTACAATTCTTACATGTTGGTTACTGCACTGTCAGTTGCCTACTGTTTGTTTTTTTTAAATAAATCTGAGAACTTATTGAATTCTTCCTGGTAGAACAATCCTATTCCTTGAGTATATGGCGCAGTTTCGTATTCATAATAATTAGTATTGGCTTTATTATAAACTGCCATTCTGAGTTTCCCGCTTTTATTTAGTTTAACCCCGAGTATGAAATCACTAACAACATTGTTAGTATTTTGTTGCGGGCTTGCTTCATTCTGTCCTGTTATTCCAACATTTGTGTCAATTGTTAAACGATCGTTTAGTAATTGAGTTGAAAGTGCAATCTCATACTGTTGAGAACTTAATTTGTCGCCAGGTTGATAATTAAAACCTAAATCTACATCATCGCTTATTTGAGATAGCCAATGGCTTAACTGATTTGATAATAATTCGGTTGCACTTCGTTTAGCATCAGTTATATCGGCTATGATTGGTGCATTTAGATTCTGGTCCTTAATGTATGGTTGAAACCTGTTTAAAACCAGTAATGATAATAGCTGCTTATTCGTTTCATCTTCAGGAAAGGATTCAATTACAGAATTAATATATTCTTTTTCAGAATCATAAGGTGGCGGGATATCAATATTAAATTCTATATCAGGGTTCATCAATTTACCTGTCATTAATAACTGGCAATCAACCGGATACCTGGTTCCCTGGTAACTTGAGTCGGGAATCAAATCCATGATTGATGCTTTTTTAATTGAATAGATAGCTTTTAAATCAAGATCACCGTTATACGGATCTCCATTCCAACTGATTAATCCACCCTTTTCAATATCAAATTTCTTATTAATAACATTTTGAAGTGTAAATAAATAATCACCTTCTTCAATTTTATAGTCACCATACATTGTGAAATCACCTAATGTACTGATCTTCATATTGAGTTCCGCGTTTCCTCTTCCTTTAATCACATCGCCAACTTTTGAATCGAAAATAATCTGAACTTCTGCATCTGGTGTAACTTCAAGGTCAAAGTTTAGCTGAATACCAGATAAATTAACGAAATATTCTTGTGCTATATCTACCTGCTCAAGTTCATTACTTACGAATGTTATATAGTCTTTTTGCTCAGCTATTTCACTTGATGTAAGTGGGATATAAAATATTGTATTCTTGTCAGTTTTAGCTGATATATCCATAATTACATTATCAGTGTAGCCTGATAATCTTATTAAACCTGTTCCATATGCTGTTCCGAAATATAAGTTGTTGTCTTCTTCGCTGGTATTAAGCATTAAGTATTCGTTAGCGTCTATAGTTATATCAATACTATAATTGCGAAAATATTTATGGTTTACTGAACCATTAACTTTAGCCAGGTTTCCTTTTGAGTCATACAAATTTAAATTGCTAAACTCAATTTTGTTTTCAGCTAATGTTATATAATCTGAAAAATTATACTTTGTTTTTAAATAGTCAATCTTAAATGAAGCTTTTTGCACTTTAACATCACCTTCAAGAATTGGCTCCTTAAGTTTACCTGTAAGTTTTAAATTACCACTCGAAATTCCTTTTAGGTCATCAGCAACACCTTCAAAATAGGGTTGCAGAATACTTAATCTTAGTTTATTCAATAATAGATTAAAATTTAAACCACTACTTGATGGTAAATATGTACCGGTTAGACTTACAGTATTTATTTCATCACGTTTTGCACTTGCATCAATAATTAATTGTTTATTGGGTTTATCCCAGGAGCTTATAACCTGCATATTTCCGAGAGGCTCATTATTCAATTCTGAATTTGTAATCAGAAGATCGGAGGTAAATAATTTGTCTGTATAAAATGATGTAAAATTCGAAACCCCATTCAATATACCTCCTATTTCAAATCTTTTCTGTCTTGTAAAAATACTAAAAAGCGAAAGATCAATATTCTGATATTCTGCAAAAAGTGTATCATCAGGCAATTCTGAGATTATACCATGTAATTTTAAAAATTGATCATTATGGGATATGAAGAAATTTGACAGGTAAATAGAAGATGAATCAATACTAATATTTGTTTGATTAATGTTCCAAAGAGAATCAGAAAGTACAAATTCTGAAGGATGTATTAAAATGTTTGTTTTTAAGTTTTCCAGTGAGTCTTTTCTTGAAAAATAAAAGCTAGTTTGAAAGTTTCCCCGGTAACTGATAGAATCATTATTATCCCAATTCATTATAAAATCTATGGTGTCCCTGTATACATCAGTTTCAAAAGCAAAGTTTTCAATGTAATTGTTATTGGTTAAGTGAAAAGATTTACAATCTAAATTCATATGAAGCTGTTCATTTTTAATTTGTGACTTCATTTCCAATCCTGCTAACTTCTTATTATTAAAAATTACTTCATCTGAGTAGCATACAACCTCAAAAGATCTGTCATTAGAATTATAATATCCACCAAATTTTGTTCCTTCTTTTATTCTTAATTCAGGATAGAACGTTTTTGTTAATGGTACTAGATCAATAATATTAATTTTAAAATTGAAATCGTTCACATATCTTTCATCCCTTATAATTGATTGATTTGTAACTGAAGGTAATAGAATATTCCCTAAGTTTTTAATAATTGTGATCAAAGCAATAAAATTGTATTTACCAAACAATTTAGCCTCTAAAAAATCAGATTTTATAATAAGCTCTTTTTCATTTTCAATTAGGTTAGTAAAAAGGGAGAATTTGTTCATTGCGATAACATTTTGCTGATTCTCATAATGTGCATTATAAATATCAACTCTTCCATTAATATTATCAACACTGTTCCCATTAAAATTAGCTACAAGTGAAAGTGATAAGTCAGACAATGAATTTGTTTTATCAATATTCAGTTTATCCAGGTGAGCTTTAGTTACATCAGCTGTAAAATCAAAAACAGAGATTTCCTGCGAAAAATCAACATGTCCAAAGAAGTCAAGGTGCAGATTAGGATCGTTAATAACCACTGATCCGTCAAATTTGTTTAAATATAAAATTCCCTGGAAATCGATATTTTGATAATTGTAATCATTAGCCTCAAAATTTCGTATCTTTCCATTAAGAGCCAATTCCATTTCTTTTCCAGGTTGAATTTCTCCTTCAATTTTCGAATATCCATTAAGAATTCCCAGAAATTCATCAGCATGTAAATAATATCCTATATCAAAATTTTTAGATTCAATATCACCGGAAATTGTAATTAAATTTTGTTCTGAATTTCTTTTAATTTTTAAATCAGCACGTAACTTGCCAATATCAGTAACCAGATATCCATAAACAACAAAATCCTTTAGAAATCCTGTAATCTTACCCTGGTAATTCATTAGTCCAAACTCATTAAAATTTTCTGGTAGTTTGATAAATTTCACTGAATCAAAAGGCGGGAGCGGAATCTTTTCAATATCACTTTTACTGCTAAAAAAATCTTTAGCTTCAATAAAGAAAAAGCTATTATTAAAGTCAGGTAAACCATTTATCGAAATATTACCGTAAAATTTTGTGTATTTACCATAATTAATGCTAACGTTTTTCCCTTTAATATTGCTGAATTTTCCTGTGAAATTACCTGACAATATAATTCTTTGGTTTGCCTGGTACAAATTGGGAGTGAAGTATGCAATGTCTATACTATTAAGTAAAGTCTTGTCAAAAT
>DAOVJU010000514.1 GCA_030632095.1 Chlorobiota bacterium | reverse complement strand
CATGTTTTAGCCGGTGTAAACATAAAAATACCGGCAACGGGTAATCTTTAGGTAAAGATGATAGTATTTTTGTCACCACCTGAAAACTACCTGCTGAACCACCTATCATTACTGCTTTATAAAGCATAAATTAAATTAATTTTATATTATTCTTTTTTTATAAATTTTTTCTTCCTTGTTTAAACAACTTACTTTTTTTACAACACTAGTTGTTTCAAGGGTTTCTTTACTGCCAATAAATAATAGTCCTCCTGGCATTAAGCTGTTTACTATCTTTGTAGCTATTTTATCTTGTAATGATTGATTAAAATATATCATTTTATTTCTATAAATGATTATACGGAAGCTACTTGATAGATCTTCATTTATTAAATTATGCTTCTGAAACTCTACGCTTTTAATTAAATCTGTATTAAAGTATATTTTATTATTTTGAAGTTTATAGTAATCAGATAATTGAAATTGATCGGAATATCTTTTATAATTAGCTTCACCTATTTCAATTTTCTTAATATCATATACTCCACCTTGCTTAATTAAATCTATCTTTCTTTCACTTAATCCTGTGGCAATTATTCGCGTTTTGTCCAATATTCCAACTTCTTTTAATACAATTGTGAAACTAAAAATCTCATCACCAGATGATATTTCAGGAAACCAAATTTTAAAGTCCCGGTTTTTATATATGTCTGGTAAATATTTATCCCTCATTTCTCTCCAAATTGGTGGATCACGAAACATTTCAGTTGTATCTATTGCTATATTATCTGTTATTTTTGTAAATATAATAGAGTTGTCAAGTTTAGCAATGAAGTCACCAATATTTGTGTAATTCATTTGATTTGCAACTTTCAAAATTCTTCTTTTAAATGTAGTTAGCGAATAATCACTAAAATCAAAATCATGACACTCTTTTAGCGTGCTTATTATTTTTTTTATATCTATTATTCCAATTTCCTGAATCATTAAAATAAATCAATAATTATAAATTAGATTTAATAATTGTTATATTAAAAAGATTTCTTTTTATACAATCCTTTGGTACGTTCAAAACTATTTGCGATGGGGCCTAAAATACTTTCATGAGCGCCAAGTATCAAATAACCGTCTTTATATAAATTGTTACTAAAAAGTTCAATTACCTTGTTTTGCAGTGCATTATTAAAATAAATAATAACATTTCTGCAAAAAATTATATCAAATTTCGAATAAAAAATATTTTTATCATTAACAAGATCATGCTTACGATATACTGGTTTATCACGTAAAAATTGCTTCATTGTAATGGTATCTTTTGCCTTATCAATGTCAACATACTTAGAATATGGAACATCAAAAACCTCATCAATATTGTAAGGATTTTCTTTTAATACCTTATCAAAATTGTCAAAATAACCAAGGTTAAACCGGTACCTGAAAACCCCCTTTTTTGCTGACTCAAGCATGTTGGTATTTATATCCGTGGAAAAAACCTTGGCTTTTTCGAATAATCCCATTTCATTGAGCATTATTAGCATTGAGTATACTTCTTGCCCGCTTGAGCATCCTGAGTGCCAAATAAAAATTGATTTATTATTCTTATACTTGGGTAAAATCCGGTGTTTTAAAGTGACCCAAATTTCCGGGTCTCTAAATAATTCGGTGGTGTTTACAGTTATATCTTTAACTACTTTCTCAAGGAAATCTTTATTGGATTTTATTTTTTCAGTAAGCGCAGTAATATTCATACGGTTATCAATCAGGATTTTTTCAACTCTACGCTGGAATGATTTTTCAGAGTAATCTGTAAAATTATATCTTGAGATACTTTTTATTACTGAAATTAGCTTTGTAATATCCTGTGAAGAAACCATATAAAAATTTCAATCTTATTAAGCTAATAATGCTTTGATTAAGGAACAATTTGCTCAAATGTAATAATAAAAATTTAAAATATTTGCATGCTTATATAGATATTTAAGTGTAAAAAACGTGTAAGAAATTTGAATATCGATCATATTTATTAATTTAGTAGTATTTAAAATAATTAAGTCATAATATGCATTTAATATAAATAAGTAATGGAAAATATACTTATTGAAGCTACATCCAGAACTCCATTTGTTAATTTTAACTATCAGGAAGGAATTCTAGAAATAAAGGGGAGGGCTATCCCGGAAAATGCGCTCGGTTTTTTTCAACCTCTTGTGTATGACTGGTTAGATGGTTATGTAAATGATCCTCCGGAAGAAACCATTGTTAATATTAACCTCGAATATTTCAATACAAGTTCTTCATTGTGGATTTCGAAATTATTCAAAAAGCTGGCATTGTTGCTAACATTGGAAAAAAAAGTTACTGTTAACTGGCACTATATGGATGAAGATAGTTTTGAAGAAGGGAAAGATTATGAGGAAATATCGAAAATGCCCTTTAATATGGTAAAAGTCTAGCTTATCTTAATTCAAAATTCTGGCCTAAATATACTCTTCTTACGTGTTCATCTTCTGATAATTCTTGAGATGTACCCGATTTCATAATACTTCCTTCAAATAAAAGGTAAGCTCTATCTGTTATTGAAAGGGTTTCATGAACATTATGGTCAGTCATAAGAATACCGATATTTTTGTTTTTCAGTTTTCTGACAATTTCCTGTATATCCTCAACTGCAATTGGATCAACACCCGCAAAAGGTTCATCCAGTAAAATAAATTTTGGGTCCAGGGCTAATGCCCTTGCAATTTCAGTTCTTCTGCGTTCACCTCCAGATAACTGAATTCCCAAATTCTTTCTAACAGTTTCTAAACCAAATTCTTTAATAAGTGATTCTTGTCGTTCAATTTGTACTTCTTTCGGTAAATCAGACATTTCAAGCACAGCTTTTAAATTATCTTCAACAGTTAATTTACGAAAAACAGATGCTTCCTGTGCTAAATACCCAATGCCCATTTTGGCTCGCTTATATACTGGTTCCTTAGTAATTTCGGAGTCATCCAGGAATATTTTTCCTTGATTTGGCCTTATTAAGCCAACAATCATGTAAAACGATGTAGTTTTACCAGCGCCATT
>DAOVJU010000503.1 GCA_030632095.1 Chlorobiota bacterium | reverse complement strand
CTAACCTCCATTTTGCATCTTCATGGAGATGTGGTTTTTCTCTAAGGTGATTTAGTGAACTAATAGCTGGTTTACCAGCTAATGAAAGCGTATAAAGCCTGTAAGATTGAATTAGCTGTGAACGAGGTCCGTCATCAGTCCATTTTTGAGCTTTCTTTTGTTGATGTTTAATCCATTTTGCCATTATTCCACCCGGGATAACATATCCCTTGTTTTGTGCTTCTATTAAAAAATGCCCTGCATATGAAGTGCTCCATGGATCAATATCTTGTGAATTTGGCCAGTAACCAAACCCTCCATTTTCTTTTTGAAATGTTTGAATTTTACTTATCGCTTGTTTTATTTTATCGGAAAAATATCTTGATTCACTTTCAGAGAGTTCTACTATGTTTTCCAAATATAATAAAGGGAAAGCCGCTGATGTTGTTTGTTCAATGCATCCAAAAGGATATCGTATGAGAAACTGAATTCTTTTTCTCAGATTTAATGGAGGGATAGCCGACACTTCGAGTACTCCTGAATTTGTTCCACTAATACCAACAGGAGAAAAGGCTGTTTGCCATTTCTCACCTTTTTCCAGAACCGAAGTAATCACGTTTACAACAAGAGGATTAGGATTTCGAACATCAAGCTCAATTTTATAGCTGGCTTGTTCAATACCTGATACAGCTTTTATTTCAATTTGTGCAATTCCGGTTTGTGCTGTTGTTTCAAGTTCAAAATAAGTTGACTTTTCACCTGTTGTATTTATTAGAAGTGACTTTTGGTTTTTACCAATGCATTTAATTTTATCATTAGTTATTAATTCTAAATCAACTTTTCTTATAGCATCACTCATTGTGAATAAATCAACTTGCATTCGGATTTTTTCTTCTGGTCCAAGTACCCTGGGTAATGATGCCAGGAGCATAAGAGGTTTCTTGACTGCTGTAGTTTTTTCTGCTATGCCATAAGCATTGTTGTTTTTTGCAATAAGCATTGTCCGTACCGATCCTATATAAGGTGGTAATTCAACTGTATGTTTGTTTACAGAACCATCTTTCAGTTTTATAGGGCCAATAAATTTAACGACAGGTTTGAATCTATCTGCTTTTTTTGTTCCTTTTTCAGTAATTTCATCATCACCACCTATACTCAACAGTTTCCCAATTACAGATCCATACGAACCAATAACCCAGTCGTATGTGTCCCATGTTTTAACACCGATTGCTTCTTTTATATAAAAATAATTCCATGGATCAGGGGTTTTATATTGTGTTAAATCTAAAATACCTTCATCAACAATTGCCAATACATATGACATGTTCATTCCATTTTTTTCCCTGATCTCAATTGTAAATTCTGTTTCAGCCCTAATTTCTTCTGGCATTATAATTTCCGGGTTAAGCTTACTATTTTCATCTTCAATCATTATAGGGAGAATACCGTAAAGACGAATTGGCAGATCATTAATTGTTTGGCTATAAGGTTGTAAAAGACTGATATGAATATAAATGTTGGGTGACATTTCAGGTTCTGCCTTAAAACTAAAAGTAGTATATTCATACTTCGTATCAACCCAAAATGACTTCAGTATTTTTGTTCCGTTTTCAATACTTATTAATGCCCTTCCATTTTCACTTGATGGAAAAGTTAGATTTATATTTTCGTTAATTGAATACTTTTCTTTATCTGAGGTAAAAGTTAGCATACTTGCTCCCAGGGGAATGCTTTTATCTTCGCGGCTTATCCATCCGGGCCAGTCTAAGTATACAATTTTTGAAACCGAATGGCCACTTTTTTTGTCAACGGCTTTAATTAAAAACCTTCCCCATTCAGGATAATTAACCCTGAACGTCCATGTTCCTTTTCCATTATTAGTTATAATATTTGTTGTATGAAACGGTTTTTGATAAATACGGCCTTCATAATTGGCTATGTTATCATATGAATTATCCCACCACCATCGCCAGGAAAGTTTATATACTTTTATATCAATTTCATTTTTTGTATTCAGAAGTTTTCCTTTCTGATCAATTACAACAAATCGAATTATATGACTGGTATCAGTCATTAACATTTGATGTTTATGTTTTAAATTATCTACTTTAATGCCCAGGTATGAGCTATATGGATGAAACGGAATGGTTGCCTGGTCAATGCTATATCCTCCGCCTTTTTCGAATACCCTGGTTGTAAAAATGGCTTTCATAAAACCCGGAGCTTCGCTACCAATGCTTATTTTATTTTTCGCTCCCAATGAACCCTTATCATTCGTATATCCTTCATGAAAGACCTGATAGTATCGACTAAATTGTTTGGTAGGATCATTAAAACTGAAATCTTTAAAGTCTTCAAATTCTTTTTTAGCAGATTTCAATACATATTCAGTTTTGGTTAGCAGTTTATTTGCCGGGGAACCATGCAACCAATTGATCTGATATTTGGCAATTATATCTTCGTTATTCTTTATAAATGATCTATTAAAATCAAGCTTAATTTTCAATCTGTTTGGTCTGATAGCTTCAATTCTTATATTCCTTCTAAATGAAGTATTACCGATTGTTATCTTAGCCTTATAAATCCCGGTTATGTAATCTGGTTTTGTGACGGCCTTAAAAACATACAAATTATCAGAATTCTTAAATTCTGTTGATTTAAAAATTAACTGCTTATGTGGATTAAATAACTGGAAAAGAATAGGGTGTCCCTCGGGTAATTGGTTGGAATTTTCCTGTAGCATGAATGAGAGGAACAAAGTATCTCCAGGGCGCCATACACCACGTTCGCCAAATATAAATCCTTTTAATCCTTTTATAACTGAAGTGCCGCTAACATCAAAGTTACTTAGTGATAATGAATTTGCATCATTTAATTTAAGATATGTTTTTTGATCATTATTACTCGCTAATATAAACATTACATCATTTGCCGGAATGTTAGCAATACCATTATTATTGGTTTCAGTAGAATAGATTTCTTGTTGTTGAAAATTATAAACTATAATATCAACCCCTTGCATTGATTTAGTAGTGATTATATTGTTTACAATAATTTGAAGAGAATCGTTATTTTGTTTTTTCGCAATGATGCCAATATTGGTGACCAAAATATTTTTCGAAGCAATTCTTTTGCTT